>SLDH01000302.1 GCA_007125415.1 Roseovarius sp. | reverse complement strand
CCCGCCCAGATGTCGAAGACACCACGAAAGGCCAACCCGATGAAGACAAGCGTCGCACCGATCATCATCAGGAAGCTCTTGCGATAATCATAGGAGCCGGCAGCGAGGCCGGAGATCATCGCCGGCACCCCGAGCACCAGCAGAATATTCGCGGTATTCGAGCCCACGACATTGCCCAGCGCCATTGCCGCCTTGTCGCGCAGCACTGCATTGATGGAAATGATCAGTTCCGGGGCCGAGGTCCCGAAGGCCACGACGGTGAGCGACACGATCAGCGCCGGGATACCCACCCGCAGGCTGAGATTGACCGCGCCCTTGACCAGCGCATCACCCGCCAGCAGCAGGATCAGAAGGCCAAGGCCGGACAGCGCCCAGGGCAGGATCATTTCTTCGGAAGCCTTCCACAGCTGCAAGGCCCCTTGCCGATGCGATAGCGGCCGCATTTCGGGCATTTGGCCTCAGCCAGCCGCTTCTGACCGGGAAAGCGCAGCTTGCCGAACATGCCGAGGATGGCGATGAACACAAGAAAGAGGGCCACGATCTTGAGCATCATGTCAAAGACCGTAACGCGCGTAATACGCCCGCTCCTCAAGGGTGACCAGCGCATCCTGCGCAAGGCTCGCGCCGAAATAGCTCAGCAGGCCGCGCCGGCGTCCGCCATACCATCTCAGGCGCACCTTTTCGCCGTAAAGCTCTTTCAGCTTGGGCATCAGATGCGCCTCGCCATCCACAAGGCCGAGACTTGCCGCGCGGCGGCCCAGCCAGAACTCGCCGGTGAAAAGATCGGTTTCATCGCTCAACCGATCGCCGCGACGGGTTTTCACATGCGTCACGAACTGGTCATGGATCTGCTCCAGAATGTTCTGGAGACGCGCCACATCCTCTTCCTTTTCCGGCTTGAAGGGATCGAGCATCGACTTCGACTTCACCAAGGTATGCACCCGGCGCTCGATCCCCTGGCGCGCCAGAAACTCCGGCGCACCGAACCCCGCCGAGATCACCCCGATGGAGCCCACGATGGAGCCCGGATCGACCCAGATGTCATCCGCCGCCGTGGCCAGCCAGTAACCGCCCGAGGCCGCCACATCCTCGACGAAAGCATGGACGGGAATCTCGTGCTCCTCGGCCAGTCCGCGAATGCGCGCGCCGATCAGCGAGGATTGTACGGGGGAGCCACCTGGCGAGTTGATCAGCAGCGCCACAGCGGCGGGCTTGCCGCGGGTGAACGCCTTTTCGATGAGCGGACGCAGGGCCTCGTCGTTCAGTTGCGCCCGGGCCATCGTGCCGATGGTGCCCGAAAGCCGGATCACCGCAACGCTTGGCCGGGATTTGAGGAAGGGGATCAGATGTTTCATGGCAACCGACTTAGAGTGCTGCCGGCGCAGAAACAAGCCACCTTGCCTCGCATCGCCAGGCGGCTGGAAGTCACACGCGCCCGACCCTCCCGATGCGAGAGCGCATCCCTGCATTGGCCTACTGTCCGGAAAAGCCGTGGTTTTCGCGCCCGAAAGCTCAACTCCTGATCCGGTAGCCGGTCCTGAATATCCACCAGACCGCCGCGAGACACATGAGCGTGAAGCCGAGGATCGCGACAAGGCTCCACATCACCGGCACATCCGCCACCCCGAAGAACGACCAGCGGAAGCCCGAAACGAGATAGACCACCGGGTTGAACAGCGTGACCGTCTGCCAGGCTTCCGGCAGCATGGAAACCGAATAGAACGCCCCGCCCAGAAACACGAGCGGCGTGATCACCAGCAGCGGAATCAATTGCAATTGCTGGAAATTCTCGGCCCAGATGCCGATGATGAAGCCGAAAAGCGAAAAGGAAATGCAGATGAGCAGAAGGAAGGTCACCATCATCAGCGGGTGCGCGACCGTGATATCGACAAAAAGCTGTGCCGTCCCGAGGATGACCACCCCGATGAGAAGCGATTTCGTGGCAGCGGCCCCCACATAGCCCAGCACGATCTCGAAATAGCTCACGGGCGACGACAGAAGCTCGAAGATCGTGCCGATGAACTTGGGGAAATAGATACCGAAACTGGCATTGCTGATGGCCTGGGTCATCACGCTGAGCATGATCAGCCCCGGCACGATGAAGGCGCCATAGCTCACCCCCTCGATCTCCTCGATCTGGCTGCCGATGGCCGCGCCGAACACGACGAAATAGAGCGTGGTGGAGATGACCGGCGAGGCGAGGCTTTCCATGATGGTGCGCAGGAACCGGTTCATCTCGTAGATGTAGATGGCCTTCACGGCATAGAGATTCATGCCGCGTCCTCCTTGACCAGACCGACGAAGATTTCCTCCAGGCTCGACTGATCGGTGTGGATGTCGCGCAGGTGCAGCCCCGCCTGAGTCAGCGCCTGCAAAAGCCGGGTGATCCCGGTGCCATCGCCGCGTGTGTCGTAGTGATAGAGCAGGCTCGCGCCATCCTCTCCAAGCTCCAGGTCATAGGCGGCGAGCGCCTCCGGCACCGCGTCCACCGGATCACGCAGATCGATCCTGAGGGTCTTGCGGCCCATCCGGGCCATCAGCTTCGCCTTGTCCTCGACCAGCAACAATTCGCCTTTGTTGATCACGCCCACCCGGTCGGCAATCGCTTCGGCCTCTTCGATGTAATGGGTGGTCAGGATGATGGTCACGCCATCGGCCTTGAGTTGCGCCACGATATCCCACATGTCGCGGCGCAACTCCACATCCACGCCGGCGGTAGGCTCATCGAGAAAGAGCACGCGTGGGCGGTGGCAAAGCGCCTTGGCGATCAGCACGCGCCGCTTCATCCCGCCCGACAATTCGCGCGTGCGGGACTTGCGCTTGTCCCACAGCGATAGCTGGCGCAGGGTCTTTTCGATCATGGCCTCGTCGCGCCTTTGTCCAAACATGCCTTGTGAGAAGCGCAAGGTGTTGATCACCGGCTCGAAAGGTTCCAGCGTGATCTCCTGCGGCACCAGCCCGATGAGGCGGCGCGCGGCGCGATAGTCCTGCACGATGTCATGGCCACCCACCAGCGCGGTGCCCGCGCTGGGCGTGGTGATCCCGCAAAGGGTTGAAATCAGCGTCGTCTTGCCCGCCCCGTTGGGCCCCAGAAGGGCGAGTATCTCGCCGCGCTCGATGGTGAGCGTGACGGGTTTGAGGGCCTGAAAGCCGTTCTTGTAGGTCTTGCTCAGGGATCTGACATCAACGATCGGCTGCATGGTGCTCCTCGGTCTTTGCATGTCACGCAGATGTAAGCGAAACCGCGAGCAGAGCAAACCCCGCGCCCCGGCAGAGCGGCCTGTGCGCTGTTGCAGCCTCGCTCGCGCCGGGGCGGAAACAGACTGTTCCGCGAGACGTGGAAAAATTGTGTCGAATTTTCGCCAGATATTTGGAAGACTGCGTTGCGCAGCGGTGGGGGCCGACATGCAGGACAGGTGTGCCATGCGCTCATTTCTGTGGTTTCCGGCTGTTTTACTGATCCTTGCAGGGTGCGGACAGCGCGTGCCCGGCGATACCGAGGCGCGCATCCTGATGATGGGCGATTCGATGCTGGCCACCCACAGCCTCACCGGGCGGTCAGTATCGCATATCGTCGAGGCCCGGATCGGCGAGGAGGTGATCGACCGCGCGGTGCCCGGTGCGCGCATGATATATGCCCTGCCCATCACCGGCGCGGCAGGCCTGAACATCCCCAAACAGTATCGCCCGGGCAAATGGGATTGGGTGGTGCTGAACGGGGGCGGCAATGATCTGCTGCTGGGTTGCGGCTGCATGTTCTGCAACCGCAAGATGGAGCAACTGATCTCCGAGGACGGGCGGCGCGGCGCCATTCCCGGTTTCGTCTCGCGGCTCCGACAGGACGGGGCGCAGGTGCTCTATGTTGGCTATCTGCGCCTGCCCGGCCTGGCCTCACCGATCAAGCATTGCCGCGAGGAGGGTGATGAACTGGAAGCGCGGATCGCAAGGCTCGCCGAACTCGATGCCGGCGTGCACTTCCTGTCCCTTGCCGATCTGGTGCCCCATGGCGATGGCAGCTATCACGCGCTGGACAGGATCCACCATTCCGTGAAGGGCAGCGCCGCCATCGGCAAGCGCATCGCCAGCATGATCAAACCGGAACCCGCCACGCCCGACTGAGGCGGCCTGAGCGGGCTGGTGCGTCCGATCAGGGTGAGCTCTTACCGGCGAGACGGCATGCGCGCCGGACGGGGATGAATTCCACCTGGCGCAACATGCTCGAACCCGTCAGGCGTCCTTGCGCATCATTCGCTTGAGCCAGCCTTTTTTCTCGGCCGCCTCGGGGGCGCCCTCTTCTCCTGCGCCCTCCTCTTCAGGGTCGGCAAACATGGCCTCGAGATTGCCGAAGAACTGGTCCGCCATCTTCTTGGCAAACCCGTCCACGATACGGCTGCCCAGTTGCGCGAGCTTGCCGCCCACCTTCGCATCGACCTCATAGATCAGACGGGTGCCCCCGCCTTCGGCCTCTTCCAGCGTCACATGGGCGGTGCCCTTGGCAAAACCTGCCGCACCCCCCTTGCCTTCGCCGCTCAGCGTCAGGCGTTCGGGCTCGGTCATGTCGAGCAGGCTGACCTGCCCCTTGAAGGTGGCCTTCACCGGCCCGACCTTCTGGGTCACGGTCGCCTCGAACCCGTCTTCCGGCGTGCCCGTCACCTCGCTTGCACCCGGCACGCAGTTTTTCAGCACTTCCGGGTCCAGCAAGGCTGCCCACACCGCGCTGCGATCCGCGTTGATCAGGCGCTCGTCCTGCATCTCCATTGCCGGTCCTCCCTGGTTGTGTCTCTGGCAGCTTAGACGATGGTTCGGTCTTGGCCAAGCGACATGAGTACGAATGGGCATGACCCGGTTTGAAAGCCATGCTAGATCGGGCTGGAAAGGACCCCCCGATGACACCCCCCGAAAGGCTGAACAATCCGGCTGCCGGCATTGCCTTCATCTTCTTCGCGATGGCGGCGATTTCGCTGAATGACATGCTGATCAAGCTGTTGTCGGGCGGCTATCCCCTGCACCAGATGATCTTCATCCGCTCGGCCATCGGCATCTGCTTCAGCATCGCCATTCTTCAGTTCGAGGGTGGCTGGTCCATGCTCAGGACACGCCAGCCCGGGCTGCACCTCATCCGCGCCCTCCTGCTGGTGGTGGCCAACATGTCTTTCTTCGCCGCCCTTGCCTCGCTGCCCCTCGCCGATACCACGGCGATCGCCTATGTCGCGCCGCTGGTCATCACGCTGCTGAGCTGGCCGATGCTGGGCGAAAAGGTCGGACCGCTGCGCATGGGCGCGGTGATCGTGGGCTTTGTCGGGGTGATCATCGTGATCCAGCCCTGGCAGACGAGTGGCGGCCGCGATGCGCCCTTCATCGTCTATCTGCTGCCGGTCGTGGCGGCCGTGGCCTATGCGCTCAACTCGCTGCTCACCCGGCTGCTGGGCGTCACCTCCAAACCGTCGGCCATGGCCTTCTACATTCAGGCCACCTTCCTTCTGGTCAGCATCGCTTTCTGGATCTTTGCCGGAGACGGGCGCTACGCCGAAGGGCTGGAGGATGAAAGCCTGATCTTTCTCTTGCGGGCATGGGTCTGGCCCGAGGAGGCCGACATATGGCTCTTTGCGGTCCTGGGTCTGACCTCCGGCATGGTCGGCTATACCATCGCCGCCGCCTACCGCCTCGCGGATGCCTCCACCATCGCCACCTATGAATATGTGGGGCTGCCCATGGCGATCTTCTGGGGCTGGCTCATCTTCGGCGAGTTGCCGGGCTTCGGGCCCGCCGCCGGTATCCTGCTCATCCTTGGCTCGGGCGTCTTCGTCTTCATACGCGAAGGCCAGAAGAAGCGCCGGATCGCCAGCGCCAAACCGATCCAGCGACGCTACTGACCGGCGCACCATCCGGTTGAAGCCGCTTTGCGCCCTGGTATATGGTGAGGCCTCGCACCCCGCGCCCGACCCGACAGGATCCGATGATGGCCAAGCCGAAGGACAACCCGAATTACAAGGTGATCGCCGAAAACCGGCGCGCCCGGTTCGATTATGCCATCGAAGACGATATCGAATGCGGCATCATCCTCGAGGGCTCCGAGGTGAAGTCCCTGCGCCAGCACAGCGCCAATATCGCCGAAAGCTATGCCATGGTCGAAGACGGGGAGTTGTGGCTCGTCAATTCCTACATCGCCCCCTACGAGCAGGCAAAGACCTTCGGGCATGAGGAAAAACGCCGCCGCAAGCTGCTGGTGTCGCGCAAGGAACTGTCCCGCCTCTGGAGCGAGACCCAGCGCAAGGGCATGACCCTCGTGCCGCTCGTGCTCTATTTCAATCACCGCGGCCTCGCGAAACTCAAGATCGGCATCGCCAAGGGCAAGAAAAACCACGACAAGCGCGCCACCGAAGCCAAACGCGACTGGAACCGCCAGAAGCAGCGCCTGCTGAAGGATCACGGCTGAGCCCGCCTGAAACGGGCAACGGCGCGCGCAGGCCCGTCAAGCCGTCTTGCCAGCCTCGCCTTGTGGAGTGTAGGCAGTGCCATGGCGCGCGCAGGGGGAATGCACCGATGACGGATGATCCGAAAGCACTGGTCTCGACCACCTGGCTCGCGGCGCATCTCAAGGATCCCGATCTGCGCATCCTCGATGGCACATGGTTCCTGCCGGATATGGGGCGCGATGCCCGCGCCGAGTATGAGGCGGCCCATATCCCCGGCGCGCGCTTCTTTGACATCGACGACATCTCCGATCATCGCTCGGCGCTGCCGCATATGGCCCCGCCGGTCGAGAAATTCATGTCGCGCCTGCGGGCCATGGGCGTGGGCGACGGGCATCAGGTGGTGGTCTATGATGCGCTGGGGATCTTCTCGGCCGCCCGTGTCTGGTGGCTCTTCAAGCTGATGGGGCAGGAAAACGCCGCCGTGCTCGATGGCGGCCTGCCCGGATGGATCGCCGCAGGCCACCCCACCGAAGACACCCCGCCACTCATCCGCGACCGGCACATGACCGTGCGCCGTCAGAACCAGATGATCCGGGATGTCACACAGGTCGCCGCCGCCTCGAAACTTCGCGATCATGAAATCATCGATGCCCGCGCCGCGCCACGCTTCCGCGGCGAGGCCCCCGAGCCGCGCCCGGGCCTGCGCGGGGGGCATATTCCGGGGGCGAGGAACGTGCCCTACACCACCCTGCTCAACGAGGATCGGACCCTGAAATCGCCTGCGGACCTGCGCGCGGCGTTCGAGGTCGCAGGGGTCGATCTGAGCAAACCCGCCATCACCTCCTGCGGCTCGGGCGTCACGGCGGCGGTGATCAACCTCGCACTCACCCGCATGGGGAAATCCGACCATGCGCTCTATGATGGCTCCTGGGCCGAATGGGGCGCCTTCCCCGCCCTGCCCATCGCCACCGGTGACGCCTGAACGCCCCAACACAGCCCCAAGGCAGTCGCCTGCGCCCCTCCCCTCTTCATTTTGCCAGAAATACTCACTGCACGGGGATTGCAGCCCGGAGAGACGCCCGCATGATGCATCACGGGGCAAGCCGCGCCGAGGCGCAGCCGAGATGACCTGCGCGCCCGCAAGGGCGCACATCCGGATCACTCAGCACCGGTGGCGGGTGCCGTAGCGCGCCAGAAACATCTCCACCGTGCCATTCACGATCCGGGCGATATCCGCCTCCGAATGGGTGCCGCCCACCCCGCAAAGGCAGCGGACAAAAAGATCGCTCTTGCACAATTCCCCGAATTGCGAGGCCGCGAGATCGAGGTCCGGAATATCGAGATCGCCCTTGGCCACATAGGTCTGCAGAATGCCACTCATGCGTTCGCGCAAGAGCCGCGGACCCGACTCGTAGAACCGCGCGCCCAGTTCCGGAAAGCGATGCGATTCCGACACGCAGATGCGGTACATCTGCTGCCCGAAATCCGACAGAAAGAACCGCACCACCCGGTCTGCGGCCTCGCGCAGCACCTCCTCGATGCCCGAGGCTTCCTCCAGCTTGCCCAGCGCCTCTTCGGCCTGCCGGTTGCACTCGACCCGCGCCACCTCGGAAAAAAGCAGCCGCTTGTCGGGGAAATAGCTGTAGAGCGTCGCCTTGGACACCCGCGCGGCCCGGGCGATCTCGTCCACGCTGGCCCCCTCGAAGCCGTCGCGCATGAAAACCTCGCGCGCCCCGTCGAGCACCTGATCGAACTTGCGCCCGCGCTTTATTTCGGCGGCCATGGCCGGCATCTGCACTCTCCTGTTCACTTTCCTCACTCTAGTCGTGGGGGGGCAGGCATGACAAGCCTGACCACCACCTCACCGCGCCGCCGCCCCCGGCACCCGGCTCCGGCGCCCGGCCCCTGTTCCGGACCCCTGCGCCTCGGCCTGGGCCTTCGGCCTTCGGCGATTGACGCGGCCGGGCGCTCTGCTACCAAGAGAGAATGCTGCCCATCTTCCTCCAGACGCTGCCCTTTTTCGTGATCATCGCCCTGGGATACGGTGCCGGTCGCAGCGGATTCTTCAGCGCCGAGGCCACCGCTTACCTCACGAAATTCGTGTTCTACTTCGCGCTGTCGGCGATGCTCTTTCGCTTTTCCTCCAATCTGAGCCTTGCCGAACTGATCGACTGGCGCTTCATCACCGCCTATCTCTGGGCGTCGGGCGTTGTCTATCTTCTGGCCATCATGGGCGCGCTGGTGCGCCGCATCTCGGTGGAGGAAGCCGCGGTCGAGGGGCAATGCGCGGTCATCGGCAATGTGGGCTTTCTGGGCATCCCGATGCTGGTGATGCTGATGGGCGATGCGGCCATCGTGCCGGTGATGCTGGTGCTCGCCATCGATCTCATCGTTTTCGGCTCGCTCATCGTGATCATCATCACCGGCTCGCGTGACGGGCGCATGTCGCTCGGCATCCTGCGCACCGTGGGGCTTGGTCTTCTGAAGAACCCCATGATCGTCTCGATCGTGCTGGGGCTCACATGGTCGGCCTTCGCGCTGCCGATCCCCGCGCCGATGGCCGAATTTCTGAGCATTCTGGGCGGCGCGGCCACGCCTTGCGCGCTTTTCGCCATCGGGGCCTCGCTTGCGGGCAAATCGCCCGAGCGCTTTCTCGTGCCCGGCTGGCTCAGCTTCTGCAAGCTCGTGTTGCACCCGGCCATGGTGGCCTTCTCGGCCCTGATCCTCTTCCCGGTGGAGCCCTATGCCGCCGCGGTGATGATCGCCGCCGCGGCCCTGCCGGTTGCCGGCAATGTCTATATCCTCGCGCAGCATTACGGGGTGGCCCCGCAGCGGGTTTCGTCGTCGATCCTGATGTCCACGGTGCTCGCGGTGCTGACCGTGAGCCTCGTGATCGGCTGGGTGAGCCCGATGGCAGGGTTGCAATGACGCCCGTGAAGGCACGAAGCGGCGCGGGCGCTCGATTCGCCGTTGGACCCGGCGCTGGGCGTGATAGGGTTGCCCGGTGGCCAGGGTCCGGACTCTCCCACCCCCGATCGTGACCGTTCCACACAACGACCCCAGCAAGAAGGACCAAACCATGGAAACCATTTCCGAAAATATCTGCTTCAACGGCGTGCAAGGGGTCTATTCCCACCCTTCGGAGGTCTGCCAATGCGACATGACCTTCGGTCTTTTCCTGCCCGAAGAGGCGAAGGACGGGCCTGTCCCGGTGCTGTGGTATCTTTCGGGCCTCACCTGCACCCATGAGAATGCCATGACCAAGGCCGGCGCTCAGGGCTGGGCCGCCGAGCAGGGCATTGCACTCGTCTTCCCCGACACCAGCCCGCGTGGCGAAGCGGTGGCCGATGACGATGCCTATGATCTGGGCAAGGGCGCGGGGTTCTACGTGAACGCCACAGAGGCGCCATGGGCCCCGCATTTTCGCATGTGGGATTATGTCGCGCAGGAGTTGCCCACGCTGGTGATCCGCAATTTCGCCATCGACGAAGATCGTCAGGCCATCACCGGCCATTCCATGGGCGGGCACGGGGCGCTGACGCTGGCCATGGGGCTGCCGGGGCGGTTCAGGTCCGTCTCCGCCTTCTCGCCGATATGCCATCCGACAACCGGCGACTGGGGTCGCAAGCAGCTTTCGGCCTATCTGGGCACCGACGAAAGCAGCTGGGCACCCCATGATGCAACGCTGCTGATGCGCGAAAAGGGTTTTGACGGCCCGATCCTCACCGATACCGGCACGAAGGACCAGTTTCTCGATCTGCTGAAGCCCGAGGCGCTGGCCGAGGCGGTATCGGCGCGGCGGCAGCAGGCCACGCTGCGCCTGCAGCCGGGCTATGACCACAGCTATTTCTTCGTCTCGACCTTCATGGAAGATCATGTCGCCTTCCATGCCGAGGCGCTCTACGCGAGGTGACATCCATGTCCAACCACTATGACCTGATCATCATCGGCTCCGGCCCTGCCGGACGGGCCGCCGCCATTCAGGCCGGCAAGCTCAAGCGCCGCGTTCTGGTCGTGGACCGGAAGGACAGGCTGGGCGGCGTGTCGGTGCATACCGGCACGATCCCCTCGAAAACCCTGCGCGAGACGGTGCTCAACCTCTCGGGCTGGCGCGAACGCAGCTTCTACGGGCGCGCCTACCGGGTGAAGGACGATATCGGCGCGCAGGATCTGAAATCCCGGCTGCACAAGACGCTCGACTACGAGGTCGATGTGCTGGAGCACCAGTTCAACCGCAATCATGTGGAAACCCTGCATGGCCTGGCCCGCTTCACCGACCCCGCGACGATCGAGGTGGCCACCGGCCCGGGCGAGGTGACCGTGCTGACCGCAGACCGCTTTCTGATCTCCACCGGCACCACCACCTACAAGCCCGGCAATGTGCCCTTCAACGGCACCACCGTGGTGGACAGTGACGAGTTTCTCGATCTGGGCACGATACCGCGCAGCCTCGTGGTGGTGGGCGCCGGGGTGATCGGGGTGGAATATGCCACCATGTTCTCGGCGCTCGATGTCCGCGTGACCCTGATCGAGCCACGCGACACCTTCCTCGATTTCATCGATCAGGCCACGATCCGCGAATTCACCCATCAGATCCGCGAAAACGGCGTGGATCTGCGCCTCGGCTCGCCCATCGAGCTTATCGAGGACAAGGGCCAGCATATCGAGGTGACGATGGCCAATGGCCGCCATGTGCGGGCGGAGATGCTGCTCTTCGCCGCCGGGCGCATGGGGGCCACGGCGAAGCTGAACCTCGCGGCGATCGGTGTGAAGACCGATCATCGCGGGCGCATCGAGGTCGATCGCAGCACCTATCAGACGAGCCAGCCGCATATCTACGCGGCGGGCGATGTGATCGGCCACCCCTCGCTCGCCTCCACCTCGCTGCAACAGGGGCGCGTCGCGGCCTGCCATGCGCTCGAGACACCCACCCTGCCCGAAAGCCCGTGGTTTCCCTATGGCATCTATTCGGTGCCCGAGATTTCCACCTGCGGCATGTCCGAAGAGGAGATGCAGGAGCGGGGTATCCCCTATGAGGTGGGCATCGCCCGCTTCCGCGAGACGAGCCGGGGGCATATCATGGGGCTGGAACACGGGATGCTGAAGATGCTCTTCTCGCTCAAGACCCGCAGGGTGCTGGGGGTGCAGATCGTGGGCGAGGGCGCGACCGAACTTATCCACATCGCGCAGGCGGTGCTCAACCTCAAGGGCACGGTGGATTACTTCGTGCAGAACACCTTCAACTACCCGACGCTGGCCGAAGCCTACAAGATCGCCGGGCTCGATGCGTTCAACCGCATGCCCATCCCCGAAGAATACAAGGTCGCGCGGCAGGCCGCGCACTGACCGCACAAGCCGCCGCCGGCATCGCCCGCGGCAAGGAGCCCCAAGCATGGCGATATATGTCGACGCAGATGCCTGCCCGGTGAAAGCCGAGGTGGAGCGCGTGGGCACACGGCATGGTATGCGCATCTTCATCGTCTCCAATGGCGGGCTGCGCCCTTCGCAGAACCCGCTTGTGGAAACGGTGATCGTGCCGGATGGCCCGGATCTGGCGGATATGTGGATCGCCGAACGGGCAGGCCCGGGCGATGTGGTGATCACCGGCGATATCCCGCTGGCGGCGAAATGCGTGGCAGCCGGCGCGCGGGTGCTCAAGCATGATGGCGAGGCGCTGACCGCCGCCAATATCGGCAATGTCCTCGCCACGCGGGACCTGATGAGCGACCTGCGCAGCGCCGATCCGTTCCGGCAAGGGGGCGGGCGCGCGTTCTCCCGCGCGGACCGCTCGCGCTTTCTGGATGCGCTGGAACGTGCCCTTCGCGCGGTGCGGCCATGAGCACCACGGACGCCTCCATCGCCAGCGCCAACCTGCGCGGGGCGGCCTGCGCCGCGGTGGCGATGCTGTGCTTTTCGCTCAATGATGTCGGCATCAAGTTTCTCTCGGATGATTACGCGCTCCATCAGGTGATCTTCCTGCGCGCCATTGTCGGGCTCATCACCTTCGCCCTGATCATCCTCCCCTTCGCTGGCGGGCTTTCGGTGCTGCGCACCAATCGGCTGGGGGTGCATCTCACCCGTGGCTTCTGCGTGGTTGCGGCAAACATGTGTTTCTTTCTCGGGCTTGCGGCCCTGCCCATCGCCGATGCCGTGGCGGTGTTCTTCGTCTCGCCGCTGGTGATCACCGTCTTCTCGGTGATCTTTCTGGGCGAAAGTGTGGGGCCGCGCCGCTGGCTTGCCATCGCCATCGGATTCGTCGGGATCCTCGTGATCGTGAAGCCCGGCACCTCGGCCTTTCAGGTGGCCTCGCTGCTGCCGCTGGCCGCCGCCGTTCTCTACGCCACGCTGCACATGCTGACCCGCAAGATCGGTGGCACCGAAAGTGCCGCCACCATGGTCATCTACATGCAACTCACCTTCCTCGCGGCCTCTGCCGGCTTTGGCCTCGCTTTCGGGGATGGCCGTTTCGGGGATGTCGAACATGCGTCGCTCGCCTTCTTCCTGCGCGCATGGGGGCCTGTTGCCCCGGCGGATTGGTGGATCATCGCGATGCTGGGGGTGAGCGGGATGCTGGGCGCCTTCTTCATCAGCCAGGCCTACCGGCTGAGCGAAGCCGCCTTCGTGGCGCCGGTGGAATACATCACCATGCCGCTGGCGATCATGTGGGGCATCACCGTCTTCGGCACCTTTCCGGGGGCGTCGGCCTGGCTCGGGATTGCACTTATCCTGGGATCGGGGCTCTATCTGGTGTGGCGGGAAAGCTCCAAGGGGCGCAGAACGCGGTTGCGCCGGTGACGAAAGGAAAGACGATGAACATCACCATGATCCCCTTTGACGAAGGAAACGCCCTGCTGGACTGGCACGCGCTCTGCGCCGCGTTCCGCGCAGGCCACGCGCGCCCCAAGGCCGAGATCGCCGACAGCCTGCTCTATCGAGGCGCCGATACCGTGCTGAGCCGTGCGGCCTGGATCGACGGGCTGGGCATGGCCGTCAAGACCGCCACGATCTTTCCCGACAACCCCGCCCACGGCAAACCCACCGTCAATGGCGCGGTCAACCTCTATGACGATTCCGATGGCACCTTGCAGGCGCTCATTGATTTTCACCTCGTCACCAAATGGAAGACCGCCGGTGACAGCCTCCATGCCGCGCTGCAACTGGCGCGGCCCGACAGCGCGCGCATCCTCATTGTCGGCGCGGGCACCGTGGGGCGCAGCCTTCATGAGGCCTATTCGGCGGGCTTTCCGAAGGCGCGTTTCAGCGTCTGGAACCGCACCCGCGCCAATGCCGAAGCGATGGCGGAGCACTGCCCTGGCATGGAGGTGGCCGATGATCTGGAGACGGCGGTGCGCGCCGCCGATATCGTGACCTGCGCCACCATGTCCACCGACCCGATCATCAGGGGAGAGTGGCTGCGCCCCGGCCAGCATGTCGATCTGATCGGCGCCTACCGCCCCGACATGCGCGAGGCCGATGACACAGCCCTCGAACGCGCGCGCCTCTTTGTCGATGCCTATGACACCACGGTCGAGCATATCGGCGAGCTGAAACTGCCCATCGCGCAGGGCGTCATTGCGCGCGATGATCTGGTGGCGGATTTCTACGAGCCGGAGGCGTTCCGGCGGGGCAGCGACGATGAGATCACGCTTTTCAAGAACGGCGGCGGCGCGCATCTCGATCTGATGACCTCCGACTATATCCTGCGGGCCTGGCGGGGCGCCTGATGGGCTGGGCGCTCTTCATCCTCGCACTGGTCGCGCTTGGCGGGCTGGTCATCGCGCCGTTCTGGGCCGAACGCTGCCGCGCACCCATGGACCAGCAGGCGCGCCGCGCGGCCCCGGGCGCCTTCGCCCAGCT
>SLDH01000183.1 GCA_007125415.1 Roseovarius sp. | reverse complement strand
TATTCCGGCGAGCTGGGCTATGAGGTGTTCTGTCATCCCAAGGATGCCGAAGAGGTCTTTGACGCGATCTGGAAGGTGGGCGAGCCCATGGGGCTCACGCCGTTCGGACTGGAGGCTCTCGATATGGTGCGCATCGAAGCGGGGCTGATCTTCGCAGGCTCCGAGTTCGACGATCAGACGGATCCGTTCGAGGCCGGAATCGGCTTCACCGTGCCGTTCAAATCGAAGAACGATGATTTCATCGGGCGCGCGGCGCTGGAAGAGCGCAAGGCGCATCCGCATCGCAAGATGGTGGGGCTCGAGCTTGAGGGTGGTACCGTCGCCTCGCCGGGTGATTGCCTGCGCATCGGCAAGGCGCAGATCGGCGAGATCACCAGCGCGATGAAATCACCCATCCTTGGCAAGAACATCGCGCTCGCCCGCGTTACCGTGACCCATGCCGAGCCGGGCACGGCGGTCGAGGTGGGCCAGCTTGATGGCCAGCAGAAGCGCCTGAAGGCGACGGTTGTCAGCTATCCGCATTTCGACCCGACCAAGGAGCGGGTGAAGGGCAATTACGGCTGAAATCGGAGCCTGCCTTTCAGGGCAGCATTGCGCCGGTTTTTTGAGCAGAGGTGTTGCGCTGAGACGGGTCGCGTGGCAGGTGCTGGAGCCTGAAACGCTGACAAGATTGGATAGCGGGTGCGCGCGGGCCTATTTCTTCTTTGCCTCGGCTATGTGCTGAGCCAGTTCTTTCGCGCGTTCCTCGCGGTTCTGAGCGGTGTGCTGCAGGACGATATCGGGGCCGGGCCGGACGCGCTGGCGCAGGCGTCGGGCTTGTGGTTTCTGTCCTTTGCGGCGATGCAACTTCCGGTCGGCTGGGCGCTGGACAGGATCGGCCCACGACGCACCGCCTCTGTGCTGCTGCTGGCGGGTGGCGGCGGAGGCGCATTGATCTTCGCGCTGGCCACTTCTCCTGCTCACATCAATATTGCCATGCTGCTCATCGGTGTGGGATGCGCGCCCTTGCTGATGGCATCCTACTACATCTTCGCGCGGCAGTTTCCGGTGGCACAATTTGCAACCCTGGCCGCGTTGATGCTGGGGGCAGGGTCCATGGGCAATCTCGTGGCGTCCTATCCCATGGCTTTCGCCGCCGAGACCGTGGGCTGGCGGGCTTCCATGATCGGGCTCGCTATCATCTCCGCGCTTGTGGCGCTGGGGATTGCCCTCCTGGTGCGCGATCCCGAACGCGTGGAGGGGGAGGAGAAAGGGTCGGTTCTCGATCTGCTGAAGATGCGGGCGCTCTGGCCCATCTTTCCCCTGATGCTGGTGAACTACATGCCGGTTGCCGGCATTCGGGGGCTATGGATCGGCCCGTATCTGAGCGATATATTCGGCAGTTCGACCACACAGATCGGTCAGGCAAGCCTCGTGATGAGCATCGCCATGATCATCGGAACATTCTGCTACGGGCCGCTTGACCGGATATTCAAGACCCAGAAATGGGTGATCTTCACAGGTAATCTGCTTTGCGCGCTGGCGCTCGCCGCGCTGGTCATCTTCGTGTCCGAAGGACTGCTTCTGGCGGTGACGCTCTGTGCGGTGATCGGGTTTTTCGGGGTGAGCTTCCCGGTGGTCCTCGCCCATGCGCGCAGTTTCATTCCCCCTCATCTGGCGGGGCGGGGCGTCACGCTGTTGAATCTCTTCGGAATCGGGGGCGTGGGCGTGCTGCAATTTGCCTCTGGATCGGTGCACGGGCGCATGGCCGAGGCTCATGGTAGCGAAACCGCATATGTGGCGCTCTTTGGTCTCTTTGCGGTGCTCATGGTCATTGGTTTGGCGGTGTATCTCTTCAGCCGGGACGCGCCGCGCGGATAAGCGGCTTTCATCCGCGCGCCGGACGGTTTATGACGCCCCGACCAACCCCAAGGAGTAGACGACAATGGGCTATCGAGTCGCCGTCGTGGGTGCCACCGGCAATGTGGGCCGCGAAATGTTGAACATTCTGGCCGAGCGCCGGTTTCCCGCCGACGAGGTGGTGGCCCTTGCCAGCCGCCGCAGCCTCGGGACGGAAGTGAGCTTTGGGGACAAGACACTCAAGACCAAGGACCTTGACGCGTTCGACTTCAAGGGTTGGGACATTGCGCTTTTCGCCATCGGATCGGACGCCACCAGGACCTACGCGCCGCGCGCGGCCAAGGCCGGATGCGTGGTGATCGACAATTCCTCGCTCTATCGCTACGACGCGGATGTGCCGCTTGTCGTGCCCGAAGTGAACCCGCAGGCCGTCGAGGGCTATGGCAAGAAGAACATCATCGCCAATCCCAACTGTTCCACCGCGCAGATGGTTGTGGCCCTCAAGCCGCTGCATGACCGGGCGACGATCAAACGTGTGGTGGTGAGCACCTATCAATCCGTGTCCGGTGCGGGCAAGGAGGGAATCGACGAGCTGTGGGATCAGACCAAGTCGATCTACAACCCCACGGACGACAAGCCGCCCCAGAAATTCACCAAGCAGATCGCCTTCAACGTGATCCCGCATATCGATGTCTTCATGGAGGACGGCGCCACCAAGGAAGAATGGAAAATGGTGGCCGAGACCAAGAAGATCATCGACCCCGCGATCAAGGTCACGGCAACCTGCGTGCGCGTGCCGGTCTTCGTGGGCCATTCGGAGGCGATCAATATCGAGTTCGAAGAGTTTCTCGATGAGGATGAGGCCCGTGATATCCTGCGCGAGGCGCCGGGTGTCATGGTGATCGACAAGCGCGAAGACGGTGGCTACGTCACCCCGGTGGAATGTGTGGGGGATTACGCCACCTTCGTCAGCCGTATCCGCCAGGACAGCACCATCGACAACGGACTCAACCTCTGGTGCGTCTCCGACAATCTGCGCAAGGGGGCCGCTCTCAACGCGGTTCAGATCGCCGAAACACTGGGCGCACGGGTGCTCAAGAAGGGCTAGACCGGTAATCCATCAGGTGGGATTGAACGATGGCTGCAGGGTAGAGGCTTAAGGCGGCTGAAGAAGTCCTGCGCATGTGTGTCTTGACACCGAGGGCGGGAAATTGTTCCGCGCCACGCCCCTCACACGCCCTGGCGCAGGTGAATCCCACTCGGCGCAACATGCCCTGATCCAACCTGATCAAGACCAATACATCACAGGCCGAGATCGGGATGTGATTTGGTCAGATCGTCGAGGGCACGTAGCTGGCTGATGAGCGGGCTCATCCGGTCCACGGGGATCATGTTCGGCCCGTCGCTGGGGGCGTTATCCGGATCCTGATGCGTTTCGATGAACAGCGCCGAGACCCCCACCGCGCAGGCGGCGCGCGCCAGCACCGGCGCGAATTCGCGCTGTCCGCCCGAGCGCGTGCCCTGGCCACCCGGCTGCTGGACCGAATGGGTGGCGTCGAACACCACCGGATAGCCTGTGCGCGCCATGGTGGGCAGGCCGCGAAAATCGCTCACCAGCGTGTTGTAGCCAAAGGAGGTTCCACGGTCGCAGAGCAGGATCCGTTCATTGCCGGTGCTGGCGATCTTGTCGGCCACGTTGACCATGTCCCAGGGGGCCAGGAACTGCCCCTTCTTGACATTGATCGCCGCGCCGGTCGCGCCGGCGGCCAGCAGCAGATCGGTCTGGCGGCACAGGAAAGCGGGGATCTGGATGACATCACAGATCTCGGCCGCAGGCGCACAATGATCGGGCAGATGCACATCGGTCAGCACCGGGCAGCCGAATTCGCCCTTGATCCGACCGAGTATCTTCAGCCCTTCCTCCATGCCCAGACCGCGCTCTGTGGAGATGGATGAGCGATTGGCCTTGTCATAGCTGGCCTTGAAGATGAAGCGCGTGCCCGTGGGCGCACAGGCTTCGGCGATCCTTTCGGCCATCATGCGCGCATGATCGAGGCTCTCAAGCTGGCAAGGGCCGGTGATCAGCACGAAAGGGTGCCGGCCACCGATGGCGAGATCGCCGACGGTCACGGGGGTGGTTTCGATCATAGTGCCTCCAGTGCGGCTTCGATCCGCGTGACATCCTCGGGGTTGTTGAGT
>SLDH01000132.1 GCA_007125415.1 Roseovarius sp. | reverse complement strand
GGCCGGGGTGACACCACGGTTAAATGGTCAGTGAACAGGGAGTGAAGCCCTCCAAAGGGAAGTTATTACATGTAATAACCAGCTTTATATCGTTTTAAAGGAGTATTTCTGTGTACCTGGCATTGCCAGTCATAAAGATAAGGGGTAATCAGATGAGGAGAAAACAGATTTTTACGGCAGGATTGGCGGCGGCGTTGACGTTGAGTTTGTTCATGGCCAGTGGTTTGATCTTCGCAGGTCCCATGGTCGAGGAAGAAATATATCTTGTAAGGGTATCGTTTCCCAGGGACATCGATCTCATACGGAACATGGGTGGAAATATACTCTACAGGTACCCAGACTTCGCACTGGTCGGGCTGGACGAGGCAGGTGTGACAGGCCTTTCCTCCGCCGGTATGCAGATGAACCAGATGAGGCACAGAACCGTTGTTAACGTGAAAGGCTGGTCCTTCGATATACATGAAGGCCCGAGTGGGATAGCTTCCGATATGATGCTAGATGGTTATCCTTCGGGAACCTACGGGCTCTACATCGTGCACATGCTGGGACCGGTGAGCGGGGAATGGGTGAAAGAGCTGGAAGGGATCGGAGTGGATATGATCAATTACATACCAAATTACGCCTTCGAGGTACGGATGACACCGGAGCAGGCTTCAGAGGTGGAAAAGCTCGACTTCATCGATTGGGTTGGGGTATATCAACCGGCGTTCAAGCTGGCACCCAACCTGATACCTGGGCCGGTCACCATAAGACTGGTGGACGGGTTCACTACCGGGACCCTTCATACCATTGCAGATGAGATCGATGTCATGTGGGCAACGGAGCTGGCGACCTACGGTACACAGATCATGGCGGAGGTGCACGATATGAAGGTCTTGCACGAATTGGCCCGCATGCCGGACGTATACCACATATCCAATTACTATGAGGAAGTACAGGCAGATGAAATGGCCACCCAGATAACCGGCGGGGGGTTGTGGATATGGGACCCGGAAGATAACCACGATGTGGCCTACAGGGGTCATGGTGAATATGGGTCCCTGGCAAACCAGCTCGGTTACAAGGGCTCTGGTGTGGTGATAGCCGTGGGAGACGGGGGGATAGGTGACGGGACCGTTGGAGATGCGGGCCACCCGGATTTCACCGGCAGGGTCATAGGGGGATACTCCTTCAGGGAAGGCGACCCCTCATGGGCGGATCATGATGACCACGGCACCCACTGTGCCGGTTCCGCCGCCGGGGACACGTACCACGGTACCGGAGCCATGATACAGGATTCAAATTACTATGCGGCCCAGGGGTCCGCCCCCCAGTCGGAACTTTTTGCGGTGAAGGTGTTTCACGCGGCCTCCTGGTGCGGACCGGAGGACAGGTACGAGATACTGGAGGCCGCCGCTCAGCACTCGGATACCTATGTGCACACCAACTCCTGGGGCGCGATGAACGTGAACGGGGCCTATGATTTCAGGTCAGAAGCCTTCGACAAGGGGATGCGCGCCGGTGATCTGATCACGGAGGCTGGCCAGCAGAAGCTCGAGACCCTGAGTGATCTCGAGGATCGGATCGCCGAGGCGCAGGAGGCCGGCCGACGGTCCTTGCTGCTGCTGGTACGGCGGGCAGGTGATCCGCGCTTCGTGGCGATCTCCGTCGTCGAGGACGAGTGATGACCGCACGCGCATGACATCTGTCAGGCCGCGCACCGTCGAAGGCGCGCGCCCAACCACCACCGGACCCGGCCCTTCTGGCCGGGTCTGTTAGTTTTGACAGAACATCCGGCGCGGCGCGCAGGCTGCCTGTGGCTCCACCTTCATATGAGGCGCATGAAGCGCCGCCCCGCTTACGTCAGATCGCTTCGCAGATGGCGCCGCGCGTTGCGCTTGATTTAACGCATGGTGTTTGCGATAACATATCGATGATCACCTTGCAGGGAAGTGCCCGCCGTGACCGACCACCCCCAACGCGACCAACCCCAACGCCCCCTTACGCTCAGAGATGTTTCCGAAGCGTCAGGCGTGTCGGAGATGACCGTGAGCCGCGTCCTGCGCAATCGCGGTGATGTGTCGGAGGCAACGCGCGAGCGGGTTCTGCAAACCGCAAAGCAGCTCGGCTATGTGCCCAACAAGATTGCCGGTGCTCTGGCCTCGAGCCGGGTCAATCTCGTCGCGGTTATCATTCCATCGATGTCGAACATGGTGTTTCCGGAGGTGATGACCGGAATCACACAGGTGCTGGAGGAAACCCAGCTTCAACCAGTGGTGGGCATCACCGGATACATGCCCGAAAAGGAGGAGAAGGTGCTCTTCGAGATGCTGTCATGGCGGCCTTCCGGGGTGATCATCGCGGGCATCGAGCACACGGACGCCTCGCGCGCCATGCTCAGGGCATCGGGCATTCCCGTGGTGGAGATCATGGACACCGATGGCACACCCGTCGACTCCATGGTCGGCATTTCACATCGGCGCGCCGGCCAGCGGATGGCCGAAGCCATTCTGAAGGGCGGCTATCGAAATATCGGCTTTCTCGGCACACAGATGGCGCTCGACCATCGGGCGCGCAAACGGTTCGAAGGATTCACCGAAAGGCTGGCCAAAGGCGGGGTCGAGATACTCGACAAGGAGTTCTACTCTGGCGGCTCGGCACTCGTGAAAGGGCGCGAGATGACCCAAGCCATTCTCGCGCGGGAACCTGATCTGGATTTTCTCTATTATTCCAATGACATGATCGGCGCGGGCGGCCTGATGTATCTGCTGGAGGCCGGGTATGACATCCCGGGCCAGATCGGCCTTGCGGGGTTCAACGGTGTCAACCTTCTCAAGGGCCTGCCCAAGGAACTCGCCACGATGGATGCCTGCCGGTTGGAAACGGGCCGCCGCGCCGCCCAGATCATCGCCAGCCGGGTCGAGGGCACCCAGACCGATCCGGTCAGCGAGACAATGGAGCCCAGGATCACCTATGGCGACACGTTGCGCCGCCCCTGATCAAGACCGCTTCTGGCGTGATGCTCCATCTGTTTGTCTCAACCGAAACGCCAGTTCGACATCGCGGCCGAAGGTTGCCGCGCATCAGCTTGGCATGCCGCGCCAGGTAGAGTGCTTGCCCGTAAGGGTGGATCACCCCCCTGTTCCTTGACCCTGCGCGGAGTAAAGGCCGCAGGCCGCCGCGCATCGCTGGACCGCCCCCGCGGGCGGGTGCTGCCCTCGGTCTGTGCGCTTTAGCGCCGCCAGGTAGGGCTCGACGCCGCCAGAGGGCTTCTTGTGCCAGGTGACGAACACTACTCCAAATGCCGGGCATCCCGCAGATGAGCGCCCCTGATCAGCAGCCTCTCAGATGATCTCATCCTCATCGAAAAGCGGGGCGGCCTCCAGATGCGCGCTGATCCCTTCTGCCGCCGCATCACCGCGCGGCGTGTCGGCCACATGAAAAAGCGCATCACCCTCATAGACCACCGGCATGTTGGTCCGCCCGATGATGATCCCCTTGGTGTCGCTGATCACCTCGGTCTCCACCTCGCCGAACGGGTCTGATACCGCGCCCAGAATGGTGCCCTCCTCCACCACATCGCCGATGGTCAGATAGCCGCGGAAAACACCGCCCGCCGGTGCACGGTACCAACTCGATGCGGTGCAGACCACGGGCTTCGATGCGACCTCGGCCAGATCCTCCTGCAGCATTCCCATATGATGCATGACCCGCAGGATGCCCGACACCCCGGCGCGGGCGGCCAGCTCGTCAAATCGCAGCCCCTCGCCCGCCTCATAGAGCAGAACATCCACCCCCTGCGCTTCGGCCGCCATGCGCAGCGAGCCTTCCCGCAGCTTCGAGGTCATCATCACCGGTGCCCCGAAGACACGGCCCAGCTTCGCAAGGCGCTGGTTGTTCGGTGTGAGCCGGATTTGCGGCAGGTTCGTCCGATGGATGGCCGCCGAATGCAGGTCGATCCCCAGATCGGCCCGAGTCACGACTTCCCGCATGAAGATATGCGCAAGCCGCGAGGCCATGGACCCTTCCGCCCCGCCGGGAAAAACCCGGTTCAGATCCCGCCGGTCGGGCAGATAGCGCGAATGATTGAGAAACCCGAACGTGTTGACGATGGGCACTGCCAGGAGCGTACCCGCCATCTCTTCCAGCCCTTCGGCGCGCAAGAGCCGGCGGACGATCTCCACCCCGATCACCTCGTCGCCGTGAATGGCCGCCGACACGAACAGCACCGGGCCGGGCCGCTCGCCATGGATCACATGCACCGAAAGGCTGACCGGCGTATGATCCGAAAGGCGCGATACCGGGATATCCACCGTTTCACGGGTGCCGGGGGCCACCGCATGACCATTGATCCTGAAAGGCTCGCGCGCACTCATGGCTGTCTCCACGACAATATCCGGACACGCGATAGGCAAAGGCGGAGGCACTGTCCATAGGTCAGGGGCATCACTGCGTCTTTCACCTTGCGGCACCAGAAAAGCGCACCCAGAGTATCGCGGCGCGCGTTCTGACCAGAGAGGGGCATCTCATGCACATATTGCTTCAGATTCTGACCGGTTCAGCCATCCTGCTGTTCTGCATGGGGCTGCACCTTCTCATCACTGTCGAACTCATCAGGCGGCTGCATTTGCGAAGCAACTCAGCAGCCAATCTCGCTTGGCGCGCCAATTTCAAGCGCACATCGATTGTCTTTCTCGTCTTTCTCGGCTCACACACTTTGCATATCTATATCTGGGCGTTCAGTATCAGCGCCCTCGGAGCGCTGGAATCTCTCAGCGCCTCGATCTATTTCGCTCTCGTCACCTACACCACCGTCGGCTATGGGGATGTTACCCTTGGGCCGGAGTTCCGGATCTTCGGGGCGATGGCTTCCGTGAGCGGTATCCTGCTATTCGGGCTGACCACCGCCTTTCTGGTGAGCTACCTTTCAAAAGTGATCGACGCGCACGCACAGCAGGAGTGATGCGGCACGTCCAGCGATCGGGCGCGGCCTTGCGAGCGTCATTTCAGCCCGATCCGCGGTTCGGTGCCCGCCCGGATCCGCGCGATGTTGTCGCGATGCCGCCAGAGCACGATCAGGGTCAGCACAACGGCCAGCAGCAGAAGCTGCCCCTGCCCCAGCAGCAGCACCCAGACCGTGCTGAGCACCGCCGCAATAATGGCAGCGAAGGAGGACATCCGTGTGACAAGCGCGCCGAGCGCCCAGGTGGCGCAGCACGCAAGGCCCACGGGCCACGATAGCGCCAGCAAAAGGCCAAGGAATGTCGCCACGCCCTTGCCCCCGCGAAAACCCAGCCAGACCGGATAGCAATGCCCCAGAAAGGCCATCAGCCCGGACAGTTGCGCCGCGTCTTCGCCGCTGACCGCGTAGGCGATCAGGGCCGCAACCGCGCCCTTGGCCCCGTCGAGCAGCAAGGTGAGCAGGGCGGCAAGCTTGTTGCCTGTCCTCAGCACATTCGTGGCACCGATATTGCCCGATCCGATCTCGCGCAGATTGCCCAGCCCCATGGCCCTGGCCAGCACCACCCCGAAAGGAACGGAGCCCAGCAGATAGCCCAGCGCCGCCCAGAGCGCCAGAAGCGTGAGCGATGTCTCAAGCGCAGGCATCACTCGCCTCCGAAGACGGGTTGACCGGCCACATAGGTGGCCAGCACCCGGCCCTGAAGCCGCGCGCCATCGAAAGGCGTGTTCTTGGACTTCGATCTGAGCGTCCAGCGGTCCAGCACGAAGGGCGCATCGGGGTCGAAAAGCACCAGATCCGCCGGCGCGCCCGGGCTGAGACGCCCCGATGCGAGGCCCAGGCGGCCCGCCGGGTTGAGCGCCATGGCACGAAAAAGCTCGGGCAGAGTGAGCGCGCCCGCGTGGTAGAGCCGCAGGGCGGCAGGCAACAATGTCTCGAGCGCCACCGCGCCGCTCGCCGCTTCCTCGAAAGGCAGGCGCTTGCTCTCTTCGTCCTGCGGCGTGTGCATGGAGCTAATGATGTCAATCAGCCCGTCGCGCAGAGCCGCCACGATCGCCTGCCGGTCCTCCTCGGCGCGCAGCGGCGGCTTGACCTTGAAGAAGGTCCGGTAATTGGCAACGTCAAGCTCGTTGAGCGTCAGATGGTGGATCGAGGTGCCCGCAGTGATGTCGAGCCCGTTGCGCTTGGCGCGTTCCAGCGCGGGCAGCGCCCGGGCGGTGGTGATCTGATCGGCGTGATATCGCGCCCCGGTCATCTCCAGCAGGGCGATATCGCGGTCGAGCCCCATGCGCTCGGCCATCGGGCTGACAGCGGGCAGCCCCCGCAGCGAGGCGAACTTGCCCGAGGTCATGCAGGCACCGCTGCTCAGCCCCGGCTCCTGGCAATGGCCGATCACAAGCGCGCCAAGGCTGCGCGCATAGCTCAGCGCGCGCGACAGCACGCGCGTATCGCGCACCACATGATCGCAATCGGTAAAGGCCACCGCCCCGGCATCCATGAGAAAGCCGATCTCGGTCATTTCGCGCCCCTGCCGCCCCTTGGTCAGCGCGGCCATGGGCAGGACATTCACCGGCGCGGCCTCATTGGCGCGGCGGCGGGCAAATTCCAGCACCTCGGGCGTGTCGATGGACGGCTGCGTATCGGGGCGCGTGACCATGGTGGTCACACCCCCGGCCGCGGCGGCCAACCCGGCGGAGCGATAGCTTTCCTTGTGGCGCTCGCCCGGCTCGCAGACCTTCACCCCGATATCCACGATCCCCGGTGCAAGGCACTGCCCGGCGCAATCCACGTGGCGCTCGGCCTCGGGCGTCCGCGCCCCAGCGCCCTTTTCGCGGATGAGGCCGTCTTCGATGAGCAGCCAGCCGGGGGCGTCGGTGCCGCTCCCGGGGTCGATCAGCCGGGCATTTGTGAACAGGGTGGTGGTCATCTCTCCCCCTTGACGATCTGTGTCAGGATGCGGTGGGCATCGCTTCCATCGGCAAGATTCTCGAAAACCACGCGGATTTCGAAACTGTGACCTTGCCTGCCGAACTCCTGCTCGGCATCGAAGAAAAGGCTGTCGGTCCGACCCCGGACCAGCGTCACGGTATCGCGCGGGCTGATCACGAAGGATTTCAAAGCCTTGCCCGCGATCAGTCCACGGGTCGCGATGAAGGCACGACGGTTCGTCAGGGAATAGACGGTTTCGCCACGCAACCACGGGTCGATAAGGATCTGCCCCACGGAGTTTCTCAATCCGATGAAGAGGAAGATCAGCCCGAACATCCAGAAAGAGCCACCGCCCTGCGCGGCGAGCATCATCCAGAAGATCGAGAAACCGACGAAGAAGAGGCCCAGGAGGCCCTTCGGCCAATTCAGATCTTCCCATGACAAGCCGGCGACGGGCCGCTCCTGCCAAAGCACCGTCTCACCGGGTTGCAGGATGCCCTCCCAACTGTTTTCGACCGCGCTGCCCATGCTCAAATCCCCGCCGCCCGGCGGATCCGGTCCATCACGGTGCTCTTGTCGGCGAGATATTTGATGAGGTGCTTGTCGCCCCCCTTGCTGACCACCTGCACCGCGCTGCCCAGGCCGCGCACCTGTGCGATCTGATCAAGGCGCACCGCGCGGGTCTGCGGCCCGAGAAGCCGGCGATCCGTCAGATCCCAGCGCGCGGTCAACTCATCGGATGCCACATACCAGCCCCGGATCACGATCGCGGCCAGCCCGCCAACAGCCCCCGTCCAGACATGCGGATTGCCCGTCGTCCAGAGGATCGCCATGCCGCCACCCATGGCCAGCGCCGCCATCCAGGCATGATCGCGGATATAGGTCATCCGGTCGGCCTGAAAGCTGGCGATCACCTCCTCGCCCTCTTCCAGAGCGGCGGCGGGCGTCATGCGGGAAGACGGCGTGTTCATCCCGCAATCCACAAGACAAGGGCTGTCAGCGCAAAGATGATCAGCAAGGCCACCATCGCCACCCGCCCCGACATGGCGGCATCCGAGGGCCGCTTCCCCACCGGCTCTTCCGGCGCAACCGCACCCCGGGCCAACGCGTCAGGCAGCCGTTCGAAGCTCACCGGCGCGGTTTCCTCCCGGTAGGTGCCGATCCAGCGCAAGGGCGCGCGCGGCGTGAGCGTGAGCGTGGCCCCTTCGAAAGCCGCCGAGCGCAGCACGAATACAACTCCTTCGAGCGCATCGAGCCGCGCGGCATCGATCTCTTCCTCGGCGATGCCAAGCCCCTCGCGCATGTATCCCGAAAGGCCGAGCCCCTTCAGATCGGTCAGCGGAAAAACCTCGATCTGCCCAGGGTCCAGCTTTTCGATGCCCAGCGCGGCCGCAGCGTCAAAGGCACCCACTTCCTCGGGGGGGATATCCACCAGAAAAAGCCGCACGAGCCCGTGCTCGTCGCCCCTGACCTCGAAACGCTCGCTCATGCCATCACCTCCCGCGGGCGTGCCCGCAGGTTGCGCGCCAACAGGTCCATGGCGGCCATGCGCACCGCGACACCCATTTCCACCTGCTCCTGGATGACGCTGCGATTGATGTCATCGGCGATTTCCCCGTCGATTTCGACCCCCCGGTTCATCGGGCCGGGATGCATGACGATGGCATCGGGCTTGGCATGGCGCAGCTTTTCGGCATCAAGCCCGTAACGGTGATAATATTCGCGTTCGCTGGGAATGAAGCCGCCATCCATGCGCTCGCGCTGAAGCCGCAGCATCATCACCACATCCACATCCCGCAAACCCTCCTGCATGTCCTCGAACACTTCCACGCCGAAATCGCGAATGCCCGACGGCATCAGGGTGGGCGGGCCGATGAGGCGCAGCCGGTTTTCCATCTTGCCCAGCAACAGGATGTTGGATCGCGCCACGCGGGAATGGGCGATATCCCCGCAGATCGCGATGCTGAGCCGGTGCAACCGCCCCTTCGCCCTCCGAATCGTCAGCGCGTCAAGAAGCGCCTGCGTGGGGTGCTCGTGGCGCCCGTCACCAGCGTTGAGCACGGCGCAGTTCACCTTCTGCGCCAGAAGATCCACCGCGCCCGATTGCGGGTGGCGCACCACCAGCAGGTCCGGGCGCATCGCATTGAGCGTAAGCGCCGTGTCGATCAGCGTCTCGCCCTTCTTGATGCTGCTGGCCTGCATCGACATGTTCATCACATCCGCGCCAAGCCGCACCCCCGCCAGTTCGAAACTGGCCAGCGTGCGGGTGGAGTTTTCGAAGAACATGTTGATCTGGGTGAGGCCGGCGAGCGTCTTATCCTGTGCCCCGCCGCGCCGGTTCAGATCGGCATATTGATTGGCCAGATCGAGGATCGTGGTGATCTCGGGCGGGCTCAGGGGTTCGATCCCCAGCAGGTGGGAATGTGAATAGCTCATGCCGCCTCCGCTCCGCTTTAGGCGCTTATATGGGCGGGCGGGGGCAGGAGCAAGCGTCAGGACTGCCCTGATGCGCCGCAACCATTGCCGGTCTGGCGGTGATGGCTGCGGGGCGCAGCACCCATGCGGCGCGCCTCAGATCAGGGCTGCCGCCTCCAGTTGCGCCCTCAGGCGCTCGAAATCCAGAGGCTGGGTCTGCTTGCGCCCCACCGAGGGCAACAAGGTGCCGTCCTCACCACGACAGAGCGGGTCGAGCCGCACCAGATCGACCCGTGCGAACGCCTCGATCTGGTTCGCGATGGCATCCACGGGCGCGCGGCGCAGGCGGCGCTGAATGAGACCCACCCGCGTGTCGGGCCGCATCGCGAAGGGCACCAGATGAAAAGCCGATCCGTCACCACCCACGATGACCCGCGCCGCGCGATAGGTCTGGCATTGCACCATCATGTCATGCTGTTCGGGATGAAAGACGGTATAGCCCGCCGCGCGCATCAGTGCCTCGATCCGCGCTTCCTGATCCACATGCTGGAAGGCGTGCTTGAGCCTGCTGCGCGAAATGTAGATCTTTTCCGGACCCTCGGGGCGGCAGGCCCCTTCGATCCGGTCGCGGACAAACCGGCGAAAAGGAAGAGTGGCCGCGGACCATTGCAAATGGCCGAAGCCCTGCGCAGGTACGTGGAGCCGCTCCACCATCAGGTCGCGCTGCACAAGATGGATCGGCAGACCGCACCCCATCAGATCGAAGAAGACCTGCAACCGGCGGCGCAGCACGGCGGCGAAATCGATTCCCGGCATGGGCAGCAGGATCAGGCCGTCAAACTGCGCCTCACGCCCGTCGAGCGCCCACAGACGGCTGGCGGTTTCCATGAGGAAATGCCCGAAATGATGACGGCCCAACCCGGCAAAGAGATAGGAGCCGGCAAGCCGCTCCGCCGGTTGCACCAAGGGCCTCGCCGCGCGATCGGTGAAGCGGCTGTCGGAAATCCGGGTCCGCGACAATTCGCAAAAGCTGCCATCGGCACGAAACACCCCATTGGCGAAACCCTCACCGCGCACCGCCACAACCTGCGCCTCGCGCAACGGCTCGATGATCGGCGGCGGCAACTCCCCGAGCCTCAGCGGCGCGTCCCCGTCAGTCATTGCCGCGCAGTTCAGCTTCCAGAAACCGCTCGAACGCCTCCAGATGCACCGCCTCGAACTGCCCGAAGCTTTGCATCCAGATGCTGGCGTCGCGCATCGCATCCGGCTCCAGCTTGCACCATTTCACGCGGCCGCGCCTTTCCTGGCTGATCAGCCCTGCCCGGCCGAGAATGTTGAGATGTTTGGAAATCGCGGCGAGGCTCATCTCGAAGGGCTCGGCCACATCCGTGACGGCCATGTCATCCTCGAGCAACATCACGAGGATGGCACGGCGGGTAGGGTCGGCCAGCGCGGCGAAGATGATGTCGAGCGAATGGGTCATGTCCGGTCAGGGTGTGCGCGAAGCCCGCGCCTCCGTCAAGCCACGCCTTGATCTCGCACAAGGCACCTCGGCGCGCTGGCTGTCATCATGATCCGACAGAAGGAGGGTCTGCAATGTTCGAACATATCATGGTTCCGGTCGATCTGGCCGAGAAGGAAAGCTGGGCGCATGGAGTCGCGATCGCCTGTGATCTCGCGCAGCTTTATGGCGCGCAACTCACCCTTGTGAGCGTCAGCGGGGGCTTGCAGGGCAAGGTTTCGCATTCCAGCGAGGAATATGGCCGACGTCTCGCGCTCTACGCAGACGAGATCGCGGCAGCGCGCGGCGTCGAGGTGGGCAGCCGCAGCTACGATGTTCCCGATCCCAGCGTCGAGGTGGATCACAAACTGATCGAGGCCATCGGCGACCTGCAGGCGGATCTCGTGGTGATGGCCAGCCATCGCCCCGGATGGGTCGAGTATCTGGTCAATTCCCATGGCGGCCGCATGGCGCGTCACGCCCCGGTTTCGGTCTTTGTCGTCCGTGACCCGGCAGAGCCACACGACAAGACTCAACCATCCGGTTGAATATCCCGACCGGCGCCGAATGGGCCTCACGGCATGGTCAGGATCAGTCAGGTCAGCTTCATTTTGCCAAAAATACTCAAGAATCCAATGATTTGCAGGGCAGGCCGCCGGCCCGTCGCAGCGCTTGACTCGGGCGCAGTGCGCGCTTAGCAAAAGGCCATCAACCTGAAGGGAATTTGGGCGTGACCGATCCCGACGCGGCAGAGCGATTGGCGCAGCTTGAGGCGCGTATCGACGCGTTGAAGAACAAGGCCCCGGACAAGCCCCATCAGGAAGAGCATTATTCCCAGGCACAACAGGCCTGGCGGATGGTGATAGAGCTGGTGGCGGGCATCGCGATCGGTTTCGGCATGGGGTACGGGCTGGACAGCCTGTTCGGGACAATCCCGATTTTCCTCGTGATCTTTACATTGCTGGGCTTCGCGGCAGGGGTCAAAACGATGATGAGCACCGCGGCGGAGTTGGAACGGAAAGACGCGGTTGATGAGCCGGGAGATTTCGGCGGCTCGACCGATGACGCGGATGACAGGAAGAGGATGACCGATGGCAAGTGACGCGCAAGGCGAGAGTGGCGGTCTGGTTTTTCACCCCATGGACCAGTTCATCGTCAAGCCGCTTTTCGGCGATGGCCCCGTGGGAATGTTCACCATCACCAATGTGACCTTCTGGATGGCCCTGACGATCCTGACAGTGGTGCTCTTGCTGGTGGTCGGCTCTTCGGGCCGCTCCATCATTCCCTCGCGCGCGCAATCGGTTGCCGAGCTTGCCTATGGCTTCATCCGCAAGATGGTGGAAGATGTCGCGGGCAAGGATGCCCTGCCCTTCTTTCCCTACATCATGACGCTTTTCATGTTCATCGTCGTGGCGAACTTCCTCGGGCTTATCCCGCTCGCCTTCACGACAACCTCGCATTTCGCCGTTTCGGTCGTGCTCGCCCTGCTGGTATTCATCACCGTCACGGTGGTGGGCTTCGTCAAGAACGGCATGGCCTTCCTCGGCCTGTTCTGGGTCAGCAGCGCCCCCCTCGCGCTGCGCCCGGTGCTCGCGATCATCGAGGTCATCTCGTATTTCGTGCGCCCGGTCAGCCATTCGATCCGTCTTGCCGGTAACCTCATGGCCGGTCACGCGGTGATCAAGGTCTTTGCCGGCTTTGCCGCCATCGCCGTGGTCAGCCCGCTTTCCGTGGCGGCGATCGTGGCCATGTACGGCTTGGAAATCCTCGTCTCGTTCATCCAGGCCTATGTCTTCACCATCCTGACCTGTGTGTATCTGAAAGATGCGCTGCATCCCTCTCACTGAAGGTCAGACCCGACATCACCCAACATCCAACTTCCAAATCGTAAGGAGAAATACAATGGAAGGCGAACTCGCACATATCGGCGCTGGCCTCGCGGCAATCGGATCCGGCGCTGCCGCCATCGGCGTTGGCCACGTGGCCGGCAACTTCCTGTCGGGCGCATTGCGCAACCCCTCGGCCGCTCCCGGCCAGACAGCGATGCTCTTCATCGGGATCGCCTTCGCAGAAGCGCTGGGCATCTTTGCCTTCCTCGTCGCCCTGCTGCTGATGTTCGCCGTCTAAGCCTGCTCGGACGACAATCCTTACGGTCGGATGGGCAGCGTTTACAGCGCCCATCCGGTACTCAGGACATATCCCGAAGGAGGGCGCCATGGCGACAGATACACAAGCCGGGCAGGAAATGCCGTATCAAGAGGAGCTCGCGGGCGAGTGCGTGGTGGATGGCTATGCTGTCGGCATGCCGCAACTTTGCTTCGACTGGTGGGGAAATCAGATTTTCTGGCTGGCGATCACACTTATCGTGATCTTCTTTGTCCTGTCTCGCATCGCCCTGCCGCGTATCGCTGCGGTTCTGGCCGAACGTCAGGGGACGATCACCAATGATCTCGCCGCCGCGGAAGATCTGAAGGCCAAGGCGGTTGCCGCGGAAGAAGCCTATCAGAAGGCGCTCGTCACGGCTCGCGCCGAAGCACAGAAGATCATCGACGCCGCCAAGGAAGAGATCAAGGCCGATCTGAACGATGCCATCGCCAAGGCCGATGCCGAGATCGCGGCGCGCGCCGCCGAAGGCGAAAAGACCATTGCCGCGATACGATCAAGCGCGCTTGAGAACGTCAAGGCTGTCGCCGAGGATGCCTCGAAAGAGATTGTGGCCGTCATGGGCGGAAAGGCGGATGGCAAGGCCATATCCTCTGCCGTAGCCACCCGGATGAAAGGATAACGCGATGACAAGATTGCTTGCCCTCCTGCTCGGCGTCAGCGTTGCCAGCCCGGCCTTTGCCGCCAGCAAGCCTTTCTTTTCGCTGCACAACACCGATTTCGTGGTGCTGCTCGGGTTCCTCGCCTTCATCGCGCTGATGATGTATTTCAAGGTGCCCGGCATTGTCGGCGGCCTTCTGGACAAGCGTGCCGAAGGCATCAGGCACGAGCTTGATGAAGCACGCGCCCTGCGCAAGGAGGCGCAGGACCTTGTGGAGAAATATGAGCGCGAGGAGAAAGAGGTGCAGGCCCGCGCGGAGCGCATCATTGCCCATGCCAAGCAGGAAGCAGCCGAAGCGGCACAGAAGGCTCGTGAAGACCTCGAAGTCTCGATTGCCCGGCGCATGAAGGCCGCAGATGAGCAGATCGCCTCAGCCGAGGCCGCTGCGGTCAGGGAAGTGCGCGATCGGGCCATCAGCATCGCCATCTCTGCCTCTCGCGAAGTGATTGCCAGGCAACTGAGCGCGGCAGACGCCAGCAAGCTCATCGACGACGCCATCGGCGAGGTCGAAGCGAAGCTTCACTGATCAATGGTCCCGAAAGCATAATCCGCCCGGAACAGCAGCCCTGTTCCGGGCTTTTCCTGTCGCCGCTGTGTCAGCTTTCCTTCGGCAAGGGGATGACGGCGGAGTCCGCTTCGGGGGCCAGTTCCTCGAAATCGAAGTTGTCGAGCCGCCGGGCACGGCGGCTGGC
>SLDH01000100.1 GCA_007125415.1 Roseovarius sp. | reverse complement strand
CCTCCGTCCTTACCTCAGGAATCAGGGAGCGGGGCTTGAACCCCTTTGTCGTGTAAAGCCACCGTTCCTGAAACTTCATACGGTTCTTTTCGATCTGGCTCATGAAGCCTGTCGACAGGAATTCGCGGGTCGAGGCGTTTTCATAGTGAATGACAAAGGAGCCGGGAAGATAATCGAGACGGTAGCCCAAGCATTCCATGCGCTTGCACAGATCGGTGTCTTCGAAATAGAACGGCTCATAGATGTAATCAAAACCGCCAATATCCTTGAGAACTTCGGTGCGGATGCAGACACATGCAGCCGAAACATATTGTACACCCTCGATCGGGTCCTTGGGCATGTATCTCAGATGATCCCAGAAGGACGTGTGTTTGTGTAGCTGAACCTGACGCCCGCAATTGGATATGGTGCCGCCGGCTTCCTGGATTTCCAGGTTCGGAAACAGAAATGTCGGCCCTGCGCCGGCGGCCTCGGGCGTGGCATCGAGATGCCTGAGCATGTCATTGATCGTGTCCGGGCCCACGAACGCGTCGTTGTTCAGGAAAAGCACCTTATCGGCTGCGGCCATGTCAACGAGAATATTGTTGCCCTCGCCGAAAAACAGGTTCTTTTGGCTGCGAATCACCCGGACGTTACCAAGCTTCTCGCAGTATTTGTAGATCACGGCAAAATCCATCGGCTGACTGCCGTTATCGAGGATAAGCACTTCGATCTCCCGATCCACGTTGGTCGCGGCCGCAATCGCCGACAGGATCGAAAAGCTTGGCTTGTTGTAGTTCAGTATGCACACGGTCAGCGCCGGCGCCTGCGGCTTCTCCGTTCTCCGGTTCAGTGCCTCTTCAAGGCCAAGGACGATATCGCGCCCTGAAATTCTCTCATTCGTGCACTGCTCCAGGGGTCTGCCGAGGAATGAATGCATGATAGCGGACGGCAGGACGGATTTGGTCGGCGCAAGCACGATCTCCTCCTGTTCGAGGAAGAGGTCGAGGGCGCGTTGCCCGGCAAGCGCGGATATGCCGTGATCTACCGACAGTGAATGCTGAAATGACAGCGGGTCCCAGAACGGGCTGAGGGGGAAGTTGTATTTTCCAGGATGCACGAAACTGTCGGCCCACAGGCTGCGGCGCGGCCATTCGAACTCGGCCGGCAGGTGCTGGGTCGTATACCAGGAATTGAAGAACACATGCGGCTCGCCTGTCTCGCCTAGGGTATTGAACAGATAGTCGATCAGTTCGTTCTCGTATTCGAGTTGGGCACAGGTATTGCGGTAATGGACCGGGGAGAACCTGCTCAGTTGCAGATCGGCGAGCGATCTTTCCGGATCGCACAACCTGCGCAGCCAGTTGATAATGCTGTTTTCGCCGGACCTTTTGAAATCCCCTTCGGTCAGCAGGGGGTGAAAATCGACCCAGTCGTCTTTCATCAAGCGGACGGTGGCTTCATTAATGGCATCGTCCTGGGCGATGCCGTTGGATGTGGCGCAGTATTCGATATCGATCAGACCGCACAGATAGATGTTCTCTTCGATACGGGTCAGGGCCAGCGCCTCGTTGAGTGTCAGGCCGCTTTTCCTGATTACGCCCGGAATCGCGAAGGGGTTGGGCACGTAACCGGCATCGAACCCGACCTCTATGTAATGCTTGAACGGCGCACTTCCGGCATCTGGGTGCTGGCTCACATAGTATTTCGGGATGATGAGCTTTTTCTGGACCACATCATGAGCGCGCACGAGAATGGTGTCTTTGCTTTCGTCAAATACGGCATAGTTCTGCGCCTTGAGTTCGGTATTGGCCGGAATATCGATCAGCGCGATTCCTCCGACGATCTGGATCGTTTCCAAACGTTTCGCGGTGCCGGGTATCCTGATCTGGACTTTGTGCTTCCGGGTCGTGTCGTCGGGGAAGAGTATCCAGCCGACGATCGCTCTGCGCCCCCGATTGATCCATATACTGCCGGTGTAGGACTGGACATCGGCTTCGTCGTCGAAATGCCGCTTGTGGTAATACCGGGACAACATGTCGCGCATGCCATCCAGAGGTACGATGTTTTCCTCCTCGGGAAGCTTCAGAAGCTCCTGGTAGATATGCGCAAGGGCGAAGGTGGTTGTGCCCCGTTCCCGTGCTTCTTCGGAATGAATGAACGACTCGATGATATCGAGAGCATTCTGGCCGCCCATGATGGCATCTCCGACCGACTTCGTCCCGCTCTCATCCGGTTGGCGTTCAAATATCTTGTTATAGATGAGCTCTATGAAAATACTGATCTTTGGCGCTATTTCTTGCATCTCTTCCTGACTCTTCAATCAATTTCAGCTCTGCCCGGAACCGGGTGCTGCTCGCTGTCGGGCGATGGACGAATCGTATGCGAACCGAACACCCTGCACCCTATGCCTGCAACATCGACTTGGCTATTTTACGAGTAATCCCTGATCAATCTCAAGTTTGCTAGACACCTGGCAGGTTCGGTTTCTGCTGCTGTTCGAAGCCGGCCAGTGACAGCATCCCGCTTCTAGTGTGTTTGCGCCGGGGATCATAGAAAAATCCGATGCAATTGAGCTACTGCCCGAAATCCAGGCACTGACATAAGCCACGATGCATTATCTGCCGATCTTCCTCGATAGGGTGATCAAGGATGTTCAAGCGCGAGAAAAACACGCCCGAGTTCAAGACAAAGGTCGCGCTGGAGGCCCTCGGCAGGATGCCGAAAAAGTTCCGACCCGCCCGGGAATGATACGCAAGACCGGAAATCAGTTCCGCGCTGCGCCAACCACCTGTCTGGCACGGCGGCGCCCCGGGCCGCGGCAAGGAAGGTCAGAAAACTGCCCGGGGGCAGTTTTCCATTATTGGATTCGCGATTCCCATCGTTGTAAGACTTTGATCCCCGCTGGGTGAGGCAGATATGGTTGAGTCACAGATGTTCAAACCGCAGCGGGTCTAATTCCGCGAACATTGCATGTCATTTGTCAATCAGGGTGGCCCAGACACCAAAGCAGCGCGACGGTCGGCGGGAAGCATCGCACGCCGCTTAGCAGCGAGAAGTGCCGCGACATGCACGGGATCGCTCGTCTCTGCGCGCTGCACCGGCGCATCCGGACCGGCCCATCTCTCAAGCTGTTCCATCTCGACGGGCGTGAAATGCATGAGATCTGAGTCGTCACGCACGCCATCTTTGCCCTCCCGTCGCGATGGCGGTGCGAGGCGCTGGCCAAGGCGGTGCTCCGACCAGTCGAGGACGGATTCATTCGCCGAAGCAATCCGCGCCTCTAGGTCAGGATGCAAACGGAAGGCGGGACTGTCGAGCGCGGCGAGCTTGGCAATGAAGGGCTTGCGCGACGCCGGATCGCCGAGCGCGTGCTCATTGCGGTCGCCATGTCGGCGATAACAATAGAGCGCTTTCACAGCGAGTAACGGCAGCGACTCGTTGCTGTGATGCAAGGTGATCTCATCCGCGTCAATTCCCTGTATGTGCAGGAAGTGGCGCACTACGTCGCCCTGTGGAAAAATGGCGCGGTCGAACGGGTAAACCCAGACATTCTCGGCGCCAATGAGCGCGTCGAGCTCATTGATGATCCGGTTATATCCCAGTGTGAGCGCCGCGTTCCCTTCGGGAGCAAGCGTGGTCCCGTGATTCTTGAGCCGCTCCTGAAACAGGGAGCGATAATAGCTGACCGGGTCGCGCATATAGCCGACGAAAATCAACGGTTTGCCGGCGGCGCGCAGTGTCTCGACGAGATCGGCACATTCATCAGCATCGAGATGGGATATGACCTCGGCTGACAGGATCGCTCGCCGTTCCGGCTTCAGCGCAGCCAGCGATGCTGCGAGCTGTTTTCGTGCGCGGCGGCGCCGCATTTTGAGATTGCGCGAGGTATCGGGCGACAGGCGGCGGGCGAGCCGTTCGGGCTGCATGAAGGCGTTACGAATTGTGAGCGAGGCATTGGCCGAGCCCAAGGCTATGAAATCGACGTCGTAGAGTCTGCTGACATTGGCATGAAGCGTTTCCTGGATCGACGAGGTGCCTGTCTTATGTGTACCGAAATGCACGACGAGCGGTT
>SLDH01000170.1 GCA_007125415.1 Roseovarius sp. | reverse complement strand
TGGCTACAATCTTGACTTCCACGATGGCGCGCTTCGGGCTGCCCAGCTCGCCTTCGACCTCGAATTTCCGGGGCAGGCCATGTATTTCTCCTGGCCCTCTCGCGGCACTCTGCTGGGATATCTCGCGGATGCGAACAACGTGCTGTCGTCACGTCCGGCCTTGTCGGAATATCTCGAACTGGCGACCCGGGGAACGGGCAAGCTGCATATCATCGCCCATTCCATGGGCAACCGCTATCTGCTGGAGGCGCTTGAGATTTTCTTGCGCGATCACCCCGAGCGCGATCTTGGCCATGTCGTGCTGGGGGCGCCCGATGTCGATCGCAACGAACTCGTCGTTCGTCTCGATATCCTGCGCGACCGTGCCGACGGGGTGACGCTTTACGCCTCGCGCAATGACCGCGCGCTGCTGGTATCGCGCCGCATTCACGGGGCCCCGCGCGCCGGTGACTCCTCGGGCGAGCCGTTGCGGGTGGCGGGGCTGACCACGCTCGATGCATCGGAGATCGATGCGGATCTGCTGGGGCACAGCTATTTCGGGGATTCGCCGCTGGTTCTGGGGGATCTCGCCGGGCTCATTCGCCTCGGACTTGCGCCTGATAACCGGTGCGGCACGCGCGAACGCGCGGACCCGATATGGGACCTGCGCCCGGATGGGTGCGCGGTCGATCTGGTTGTGACGGCGGGTGCATTCATTTCGCAGCACGGCGACGGGGCGGTCTCGGAGATCGAGCGCATGCAGGCAGAGGCAAGCGACGATGATCTCGATTTCTGGCTCGGTGTCATGGAGATCGTCCGTGATGTGCTGCCCGCCTACACCTCAAAGTCAGAGTGAACGATCATAGATCGTCACCGCGATGAGAGAGGTGCCCGACTTTCCGGCGCGCGCTTAGAGCGGCTGCGGCATCAGCGCCCCTAGACGATTTAACAGGCTGCTGAAAAAGTCCAGCGCAGGACTGTTTTGACACAGAGGGCGGGAAATTGTTCCCCCCCACGACTCCCCCACACGCTTTGCCCGGGCGACCAGCCCGGGCCGCGCCCGACACTCCCCCCGGGAGGGCGCAGTGCAACCGTGCAAGAAGCACAACGGTTTGAGTGTCTTGGCTGCCACAAAGCACCGTCGCCCCGGCGTGGTGAAGCGCCTGCCATCAGCTATGTTCTTCCTCCGATACCGCGGCGAGCGCGCGATTATAAGCCTTGAGCGCATCCACATGAAACAAGGCGCCCAGCAATTCAGGCGCCTTGCCCTCGCCCGAGAGGCTGACAACCGGAATCACGGGAACGGTGGATTTCTCGAAGATCGGCATCGCCACCTCAAGAGTCGCGTTGCCGTCGATATAGATGCCCTCCTCGATCAGCGACCAGCAACGCGCCTCGTTCGCCGCACGCGGGTCATCCTTCGGCCGCATCAGCCTTGACACCCGAAACATGCCCAGAAGATAGGCCTGCGGCCCGGCCGCCAGCCGCACACCGCGCCGGTGAAGCTGCGCCAGAAAGAAGGACCGGCGCACGAGTTTGGACCCCAGCACCGTCGACATAGAGACAGCCACCATCACCGCAAGGCCGGTCTGCCAATCGCCCGTCAGCTCGAAGACGATGAGCGTGGTCGAGATCGGCGCGCCCAGCACGGCGGCGGCCACGGCCCCCAACCCGGCCAGGGCATAGAGCGTGTGCGAGCCCGAGACATTCGGAAAGAGCCCGGTGGCGACAAGCCCGAAGGCCAGCCCCGTCAACGCCCCGATCATCAGCGAGGGCGAGAACACCCCGCCCCCCATGCGCCCGCCAAGCGTGATCGCCACGGCAATCACCTTGAGGACCGCAAAGATAACAGCCTCCCGCAGAAGCAGGTCGCCGTTCAGCGCGGCAAAGGTCGTCTCGTAACCCACGCCGATGATATGCGGAAACCAGATCGCGATTGCCCCCAGCATCAGGCCTGCGGCCGCAGGGCGCAGATAGCGTGGAATTCTTGTACGCGCCTGCAGGTTGTTGCCCACATCCTCGGCAAGAAAGATCGCCTTCATCATCACCGAGGCCACAAGGCCGCACAGAAGCCCAAGCAGCAGAAAGGCCGGCAATTCCACATAGAATTGAAGGGCCGTTGTCTCGACCAGCGCAAATTCCGCCATATCCCCGAATGCCAGCCGGGTGATCACCGTGCCTGCAACGCTGGCAATGACAATCGGTGCAAAGGCATGGATGGCGAAATGGCGCAGCACCACCTCCAGCGCGAAAAGTGCGCCGGCGATAGGCGCGTTGAACGAGGCGGAGACAGCCGCCGCAACCGCGCACCCCAGAAGGTCGCGCCCGGTGATGCCATCGGCGTTGATGCGGTTGCTCACCCAGCTTGAGATCACCCCCGCCAGATGCACCACCGGCCCTTCGCGCCCCGAGGAGCCGCCGGTGCCCAGCGTGATCATCGAGGCCAGCGCCGAGGCAAGGCCTGCCCGTTTCTCCACCCGGCCATCATGCAAGGCAGCCCCTTCGATCACCTCCGCAACCGAGCGGACACGGGCATCTGGCGTGAAATGATGGAGGATCAGCCCGACGATCAGGCCTCCGCATGTGGGCACGATCACCAGCCAGTACCAGGGCAAATCCGCCGCAACGGAATGGACAAGGCTCATGTCGTCAGCACCATAGGCCCAGCCCTGCAGGACATTGATCCCCTTGCGAAAGAGAAGTGCAGCAAAACCCGCCGCGATCCCGATGATCAGCGCGATCAGCCAGAACTGGAACTGGCTTGGCCCCCGGTCCCTCAGGATATCCCAGCCCTTGCGGATGCTCGACACCACCGCATCCTTTTTTTGGGACCAGATTGAGGGTTCAGAGGCACTCATTGCGGCGTTTCTCACTGAAAACAGTCATCTTTCGGAAACCGCTCTGATCGCCTAATGTCGAGACAGGCTCATTCATAAAAGGGCAGCGCATGAGTATCGAGAGTGCGATCACGGCCATCTCGGCAATGTTAGGCGAACGCGTGAGCCGGTCCAAGTCCGATCTGGCGTTGCACGGTCGCAGCATCTCGCATTTTCCCGTCAGCCCCCCGGACGCCATTGCCTATCCCGAAACCACCGAGGAGGTGGCGGCCATCATGCGGATCTGCGCCCAGCAGTGCTGCCCGGTCATCGGATGGGGCACGGGCACCTCGCTCGAGGGGCAGGCGCAGGCCCTGTCGGGCGGCATCAGCGTGGATTTTGCGCGGATGAACCGCATCATCGCGATCCGCCCCGCCGATATGGATGCGACCGTGCAGCCCGGTGTGACCCGCGAGGCGCTGAACGAGGATCTGCGCGCGACTGGGCTTTTCTTTCCGGTCGATCCGGGGGCCAATGCCTCGCTCGGCGGGATGACGGCCACACGGGCAAGCGGCACCACGAGCGTGCGTTACGGGACCATGCGCGACAACGTCCTCGGTCTCGAGGTGGTGACTGCGAGGGGCGAGATCATCCGAACCGGCACCCGCGCCCGCAAGAGCAGCGCAGGCTATGACCTCACCGGGCTCTTCGTCGGCTCCGAAGGCACGCTTGGCCTCATTACCGAGATCACGCTGCGCCTGCATGGCCAGCCCGAACGGATCTCTGCCGCGGTTTGCGCCTTTCCATCTGTCCGTGTGGCAGTCAATGCGGCGATCGACACGATTCAGATGGGTCTGCCGGTTGCGCGGATCGAATTACTGGACGAAGACAGCGTCAGGGCGGTCAATGCCTATTCCGGATCAGAATTGCGGGCCGCACCGCACCTTCTGCTGGAGTTTCATGGCAGTGAAGCTTCCGTCACGGAACAGGCCCGGCATTTCGGAGAGGTCGCGCAGGAGCATGGCGGCGCGGGGTTCGATTGGGGCATCCGCGCGGAGGATCGCACGGCGCTCTGGGCGATGCGGCACAACGCCTATCTCGCGATCCTGAACGCCCGCCCCGGAGCGCGCGCCATCGTCACGGATATCTGTGTGCCCATCTCGGCCCTGGCCGAGGCGATCGAAGCCACCCGCGAGGATCTTGCACAGTCGCAGCTCCAAGGCCCCATTCTGGGCCATGTGGGCGATGGCAATTTTCATGCCATACTGCTGATCGACGAGGCCGATACCGAAGAGGTGGCCCGCGCCGCCGCCGCCTCGCGGCGCATGGTCGAGCGCGCCCTGGCCCTGGGCGGCACCTGTTCGGGCGAGCATGGCATCGGCATCGGCAAGCTCGGTTACATGCAGGCCGAGCATGGGGGGGCCTGGGCAATGATGGGGGCGATCAAACAGGCGCTGGACCCCGACAATATCCTCAATCCCGGCAAACTGGTTCCGCCGCGGCCTGCTGGCGAAACCTGATGTGGCTATTGCGGCGCATCCGCGCTAGGCTCTGCGCATGACTGGTGCGCGAGAGCGGAGCGTGACCCCATGAGCGATGCCACCCAAGCTGCCTTGCCGAAACCCATTGTCGCAGTCACCGGGGCCAGCCGGGGCATCGGGCATGCGATCGTGAAGGAGTTTCACCGCACCGGCTGGGAAGTATATACGCTGGCGCGTACCCCGTTCTCGAATGTCTGCCCCTGGGCCGAGGGCATCGTCAAACATATCGAGGTCGATCTGGCCGATGAGGCCTCCATCGACATGGCCTGCGCGCGCCTGCGCGAAAAGCTGGGCGACAGGGGGCTTGGCGCGCTCGTCAACAATGCGGGTATCTCGCCCAAGGCTGCCGGCGGCGGACGGCTCTCGGCCACCGAAACCCCCGTCGAGGTGTTCAAGCGCGTGCAGATGGTCAATCTCGTGGCGCCCCTGCGGCTTTGCCATAACCTTCTGGCACCACTTAAGAAGTCCGGCGGCGCCATTGTCAACGTGACCTCTATTGCCGGCGCTCAGGTGCATCCTTTCGCCGGGGCGGCCTATGCCGTGTCAAAGGCAGGGCTCTCGGCTCTCACCCGCGAACTGGCCTATGAGCTGGCCGAAAGCGGGGTCCGCGTGAACGCGATTTCACCGGGTGAGATCGCCACGTCGATCCTGTCGCCCGGCACGGATGAGTTGGTGCGCACCGAAGTGCCCATGAAGCGGCTCGGCAGCCCCAATGAGGTGGCCGAGGTGGTTTCGTTTCTCTGCAGTTCCAAGGCGTCCTATGTGAACGGTGCCGAGATTCCCATCAATGGCGGCCAGCATCTCTGACAGCTCGCTGAAAGCGGTATTGGACGGGTATTTATAGCATTTTGCGTCTGATCGGGTTCACCTGCGAATGTTCCTCGACCCTGCGCGGAGCAAAGGCCGCAGGCCGCCGCGCATCGCTGGGCCGCGGCTTGGTGCAGAGTGCCTAAGATTGATCGAGATTGCCTCTAATCAGCGATCAGCGCCTTGGCGGCGGCGCGGGCTTCGTCGGTGATGCGATCATCGGCGAGCATGCGGGCGATCTCGTCCACGCGCTCTGCGTGGGCCAGAGCGGTGACGCTCGAGAGCGTCACATCGCCCACAACCTGCTTTTCCACCCGCCAGTGATACGCACCTCGCGCCGCCACCTGCGGCGAATGCGTGACCACGAGCACCTGACCACCTGACGCAAGCTGCGCCAGCCTGCGACCCACCGCACCTGCAGTGGCCCCACCCACACCGCGATCAATCTCATCGAAAATCAGCGTCAACCCGCTTTCGGTGCCGGTCAGGCAGACTTTGAGCGCCAGCAGAAAGCGGCTCAACTCGCCGCCCGAAGCGATCTTGTTGAGCGCGCCGGCCGGTGCGCCGGGATTCGTGGCCACAGTGAAGGTCACCTCATCGCGCCCATCCGGCCCGGCCTCGGCGGGGGCAAGGCGCGTCTGGAACACGGCGCGTTCCATCTTCAGCGGCGCAAGTTCATCCATCACCGCAATATCAAGCGCGGTTGCCGCGCTCTGGCGAGCGGCACTCAGCGCATCTGCTTGCACTGCATAGCTCGATTGCGCTGCGGCAAGTGCGTCGCGCAACACCTCGAGCCTGTCCGCCCCCTGATCGAGCGCCTGCAACTGCCCCTTCAGATCGTCCGCAAGGGCGCTCAGCATATCGGGGGCAACACCGTGTTTGCGCGCAAGCGCCCGGATGGCGAAAAGCCGTTCCTCCGTTGCCTCCAGCGCATGCGGATCAAAGGTGAGCCGCTCCATGGCCTGCGCGACGCCAAGCGCGGCCTCGTCAAGCTCCACAAGCGCGCGCGACAGTGCCGCCAGGGGCTCTTCCAGCGCGCCATCCGCCTGATCCGACACCCCTTCAAGCCAGCGCAGTGCGTCCCGCGCGGCCCCTTCCGCGCCCTCATGGCCCAGGGCCTGCGCGGCCTTCGCGATATCCTCTCGCATGCGCTCGGCCCCCTGCATCAGCCTCCGGCGCGCATCGAGTTCCGCCTCTTCGCCCGGCTGGGGCTCCAGCGTTTCGAGCTCTTTCACAGCATGGCGCAAAAACTCTTCTTCGTTGCGCAAGGCCTCCTGCGCCGCCTCGGCCTCGGCCAGCGCCTTGCGCCCTGCCGCCACCTCGCGCCAGGCACCGCGCACCCTCGCGCGCAAATCACCCAGCCGCCCATAGCTGTCTAGCAGATCGCGGTGGCCGGACGGGTTCAGCAGGCCGCGATCATCATGCTGTCCATGCAACTCCACAAGAGTTTCCGAAAGCCGACGCAGCACCTCGCCCGAGCAACGGCGGTCATTGACCCAGGCAGTCTTGCGCCCGTCAGGAAAATTGACCCGGCGCAAAAGAAGCGTGTCCTCCTCCGGCAGCCCGGCATCCCGCAGGACCTCGCGGGCCGGATGATCTGTGGCAAGATCGAATTCGGCCGTGACCTCGCCCTGTTCAGCCCCCTGCCGGACAAGCTCTGCCCGGCCGCGCCAGCCCAGCACGAAGCCCAGCGAGTCAAGCAGGATGGATTTCCCCGCGCCGGTCTCGCCCGTCAGCACGTTAAGGCCTGGCTGGAAATCTAGCTCCAGCCGGTCGATGATCAGCATATCCCGGATTTGCAGCGCTCTGAGCACCGACGCCCCCCTAGATGACGGTCAGAGCCACCGGCCCTGAACCATCTGGCGGTAGATCTGGCGCAGCCAGTTATCGCCCTGGGCCTGCAATTGAAGCCCCTGGCCGGTGAGCAGCTTGTAGCTGTCTTCATACCATCGGGTGCCCTGGTAATTGTAACCAAGGATCGCACCCGCCGTTTGCGCCTCCTCCACGAGTCCGAGCGAGAGATACGCCTCGACGAGACGATGAAGCGCCTCGGGCGTCTGGGTCGTGGTCTGGAAGTCCTCGACAACCGACCGGAACCGGTTGATCGCAGCGGGGAAGTGATCGCGCTTGAGATAGTAGCGCCCGATTTCCATTTCCTTGGAGGCCAGATGATCGAAGGCCAGATCGAACTTCAGCACCGAAGACCGCGCATATTCGCTATCGGGATAGCGCTCGATGACTTGCCGCAGGCTTTGCAGGGCCTGAAAGGTCAGCCCCTGATCGCGTCCGACCTCGGCAATCTGATCATAATAGCTCAGCGCAAGAAGATATTGCGCGTAAGCGGCATCCTCATCGGTGGGGTAGAAATCAATGAAACGCTGCGCCGCAGAACGGGAATTCTCGTAATCCTTCGCGAGGTGATAGGCATAGGCCTGCATGATCACCGCACGCTTGGCCCAGGGCGAATAGGGATAGAGACGTTCGACCTCGCCGAACACCTGCGCGGCAAGCGCGGGGTTGCGCTGTTCAAGATCGAACTCCGCGCGCTCGAAAATCTGTTCGGCGGTAAACTGCTCGTAATCCACCGTGCCACGCTCGACCGAGGTATCGCCGCAACCGGCAACGGTCAGCCCCAGCACAAAGGCACCCGCAAGTGCTGCCCGTGTCGTGCCGATCTTCATGCGCCAACTCACCTTCATTATGCTCTTGTGCGGATTCAGCCCAAGTCGTGGGATGGTCCTAGCACAGATATTTCCGGGGCAAAACGCCTTTGACGTCATTATCGTCGCCCAACGAGACAGCATGGTGAGCGGTGATCCCGACCGCCAAAGCGTGTAGCATCCTATCGGCTTCAGCTCTCCCCATGACAGGGCACACGACCACCCGTATAGGCGCGACTGCACCCGCCTCGGGGCGGGCGCATGGCCGTTCTGGGCGCTCCGGGCGGGGATGACGCTCATCTGGTGCAACATGCGCCAAAACAATGACCCCCGGGCTCAGGGAACAGCCCGGGGGTCATGAATTCCGACCCGGCATATCACGTAGCCGTGGAAGGCGATGTGAAACCGATGCCGATCAGTTGGCCTGCCGGCGCAGGAATGCCGGAATCTCGATCCGGTCCTCTTCGCGGTCCTCCTCCTCGACTGGAGCGGGCTGAGCCTGTTGCGAACTCACCGGGGGCTGCTGGCGGGGTGTCCGGCTGGCATGCGAGCCCTCGTTATCGGCCGAATGACCTGTCATCCGGTTGATCAGCGAATTTATGCCAAAGCGCGGGCGCTCGGCCGCTTCGGGTGCCGGATGTGCCGGGGCGGCGCTGGCCTGTGGGTTGGCCGCTTCACCACCACGCGCCGCGCTCCGGCCCACTGCGGCATTGAGCCGGGCCAGCGCATCCGGCGACGGCGTTCCGGGGGCGGGGGCACGCGGGGCGACGAATCCGTCAAGCTCCTCCTCTTCGACAGAGGCGGCGACGGGCGCTTCTTCGACCGGGGCGCTGTAGGCCGGTGGGGGCATCTCGTCGGAGAGATCTTCCGCTTCTGGAGCCGCGCGGAACGCGGTGCGGGGCTTGAACTCTGCTTCCGCGACAACGGGCTCCTCGATGCTTTCATCTTCGAAAAGCGTGGGCTCACTGCGGCTTTCGGCGGCAACAGGCGCATGCTCTTCCTCGGCTGTTTCCGGCGCAGCGGCAATACCCTGCGTCAGCGGCTGCGCGAGCGTCCGGCGCGGCACGGGGACATCCTGCGCTCCGGCGCTCGCATCGATGCCGGTGGCCACGACACTGACGCGAATAGTGCCATCCATGCGCTCATCGAGGGTCGAGCCGACAATGATATTGGCCTCCGGATCCACCTCTTCCCGGATGCGGTTGGCGGCCTCGTCCAATTCGAAGAGGGTCAGGTCATGCCCGCCCGTGATGTTGATGAGCACACCCTTTGCGCCCCGCAGGCTGATCTCGTCAAGCAGCGGGTTGGCGATGGCCTTTTCGGCAGCCTGGATGGCGCGGTCTTCGCCACTGTCCTCGCCGGTGCCCATCATGGCCTTGCCCATCTCGTCCATCACCGCGCGCACATCGGCGAAATCGAGATTGATGAGGCCGGGGCGGACCATCAGATCGGTGACACCCTTGACACCCTGATAGAGCACATCATCAGCGAGGCTGAAGGCCTCGGTGAAGGTGGTTTTCTCGTTGGCAAGTCGAAAGAGGTTCTGGTTGGGGATAATGATCAGCGTATCGACCATCTTCTGCAGCGCTTCCACACCTTCATCGGCCTGACGCATGCGCTTGGCACCCTCGAACTGGAACGGCTTGGTGACGACACCCACGGTCAGCACCCCAAGCTCTCGCGCGGCCTGTGCGATGATGGGGGCCGCGCCGGTGCCGGTGCCACCGCCCATGCCGGCAGTGATGAAGCACATATGCGCGCCCGCGAGATGATCGACGATCTGCTCGATATTCTCTTCCGCCGCTGCGGCACCCACGGAGGCACGCGCCCCGGCGCCCAAGCCTTCGGTGACCTTCACACCGAGCTGGATGCGGCTTTCGGCGTTGCTCTGCTGCAGCGCCTGCGCGTCGGTATTGGCCACCACGAAATCGACGCCGTCGAGCGCCTTTTCGATCATGTTGTTGACCGCGTTGCCACCGGCCCCACCCACACCGAAAACGGTGATCCTTGGCTTGAGCTCTTCGTGACCCGGCATGGTGAGGTTGAGTGTCATGTCTGTGTCCGCCTGCTGTTATGCCCACATTCGCGGGCCGTTTTCTGCCTAAACTTCCGCCAATCGTAACGTTTCGTCATCGTGACGTCATCCAAAAACTGTCTATTTGCCACCAAATATGGCAGCTTTTGCGGGAAAAACCGCGGGATTTCGCCTAAATACCCAGATATTGTCGTCACCAGTTGTCCTTGAACCATTTCACTGCCCTCCTGAGTGACCGTGCGGGATAGCGATCGACCGGCAATTCGAAATCCCACCATTCATCCTGTGGATTGGCCGCAAAGCAGCACAGGCCCACCGCACTGGCAAAGCCCGCGCCGGTGGCCGCCTGCGGCAAGCCATGCACCCTGAGCGGTCGGCCCAGCCGCACCTGCTGGCCCAGAATGCGGCTTGCCAGCCCGTCAAAACCGGGAATCTGACTGCCGCCGCCGGTGATCACGATCTGCTGGCTGGGAAGGTGATCAAAGCCCGCCGCATCGAGCCGCGCGCGCACTTCCTCAAGGATCTCCTCCACCCGGGGGCGCATGATGCCGATCAGTTCGGCGCGACTGACGCTGCGCCGGTCATGGTGCCAGTCGCCCGTGTCGCCGCCGATCTCGATCATCTCGCGATCGTCCATGCCTGTGGCAACCACGCCGCCATAGAATGTCTTGATCCGCTCCGCCGTCGCGGTGGGGATTTGCAGGCCCATGGAAATGTCGGAGGTCACATGATCACCGCCGATCCGGACGCTGTCGGCATAGATCATGTGCTTTTTCATGAAGATCGAAATACCCGCACAGCCGCCGCCCATGTCGATACAGGCCGCGCCAAGCTCCTGCTCATCCTCCACCAGCGCCGAGATGCCCGAGACATAGGCCGAACTGGCCATGCCTGCGAGTTCGAGGTCGCAGCGCTTGATGCAATGGACGAGGTTCTGGATCGCGGTGGCATCCACCGTGAGCATATGCAGATCGGTAGAGAGGGTCTGGCCGATCTGGCCGCGCGGATCAATGAGGCCCGACCGGTAATCCAGCGCAAAATTGACCGGTTGCGCATGCAGCACCTCGCGCCCCGTGCCGTAATCGGGCACATCGCAGGCGCTGAGCACCCGGCTCACATCCTGTTCCGTGACAACCTGACCTTCCAGTTCCAACGCGCCGGCCAGCCCGTAGCTGCGTGGCTCTGCCCCGGCGAAACAGGCGATCACGTGATCGACGCGGATGCCCGCCATCTTCTGCGCCGCCTGAATGGCGGTGCGGATCGCGCGTTCGGTCTCCTGCATCGCCTCGATCTCGCCGCCGCGAACCCCACGCGAGCGCGTCGTGGCCGCGCCGATCACCCGGAACCCTGCCTGCCCGGCCATCGCGCCGATCCCGTCGGTTTCGGCCAGCCGGTCCGTCCCGTCGAATCGCAGGACCAGACAGGCGATTTTCGAGGTGCCCACATCCAGCACCGCGATCACACCCCGTTGCATTGCCGCTTCGCGCATCTTGCGCATCGCGCGCTGGGATTCGTATAGTTCGATCACTGCTCGCTTGCCTCCGCACTGAGTCTTCTTATTCGCCACCATTCTTCCTGGGCAGCTTCTGTCATCCGGATCGTCGGGCGCTGCGGTAGGCGCATGTCGACCAATGCCAGATCCCGGTCCAGCATGTCCTGCACCTGCGCCAGCAGGATGACACGCTCGAGCGCACGAACCGCCCCGCGCTCGGGCAACAGGATGCGCTGATCGCGGTCAAGCACCATGTCCCAGCGCCGCTCGCCCACCCGCACAAGCCCGACGACACGCTCGCTCAGCGGCTTGCTTGCCCGGAAGATATCCAGCGCTTCGGGTAACCTGCCATCGGCACCCTTGCCCGCCAAGATTGGCAGTTCGGCCCTTTCGCCACGGTGCGCCACGGTGCCGATCACAACGCCATCAATATCGACGACAGCAAGCCCCCCGCGTGTCCGCCACAAGGCGACGGGCTCTCGCTCGGTGATCCGCGCGGTCAGCACACCACCCTGGCGGATGCGCAGGCTGGCCTCGGCCACCGGCGCGAGGGACTCGATGGTTTCACGGGCTTCCACAAGGTCCAGATCGAAGGAACTGAGCGGCAGGTCATAGGCAAGGAGGGCGCGTATATCCCGTTCGGTCTGCTCGCTGGCACCCGTCACAGCCAGATGGTTCACCATGAATTCGGGGCGTTTCTCGATCTGCTCACGTATCTCGAGCAATGCGCTCGCCACGGCCAGCTGACGGTCCGGATCAGAGAAGTAATAGCTTACCGCCGCAAAACAGAGGGCAAAGGGCAGGCCGATCCGCAAAAGCTGCCGGTAAAGGGGCGTCAGCAACAGGCGCTCCAGCCGGTAGGCCCAGCGCGAGGGCGCAGGATCGGGCCTCGAGGAGGTGCTCATCTGTTGCATGACGCGTCCTCGACAATCCAGGTGCAAAGCTCGGGAAACCCGATGCCGCAATGGGCGGCCTGCTCGGGGGCGAGCGAGGTGGGGGTCATGCCGGGCTGGGTGTTGGTCTCCAGCAGAATGAGGCCATCGAGGCCACGGGCCTCATCCCAGCGAAAATCGGTGCGCGTGAGCCCGCGACAGCCGAGCGCCACATGGGCGCGCTGCGCATAGTCCATGCAGGCGGCGAATATCTCATCGGGGATGTCGGCGGGGATGACATGATGCGAGCCGCCAGCGGTATATTTGGCCTGGTAGTCATACCAGCCATCCGTCACGATATCCGTCACCGTCAGGGGCCTGTCACCCAGCACGGTGGTGGTCAATTCGCGCCCCGGCGCATAGGCCTCCACCATCACCGTCTGTGGCATCTCATCGCCCAGCCTGGGCGGGCCATTGGCCGCCTCATGCACGATATAGACACCCACGGAAGAGCCTTCATTGAAGGGTTTGACCACATAGGGCGGCACCATCACATGATCAGCCGTCACCTCTCCGATCTCCGCCAGAAGCGACGGCACAACAGGCAGGCCATGGGTGGCATAGACATCCTTGCTGCGCTGCTTGTCCATGCTCAGCGCCGAGGCATAGACGCCCGAATGAGTATAGGGGATCTGCATCCATTCCAGCAGGCCCTGGACGCAGCCATCCTCGCCCCAGCGGCCATGCAGGGCGTTGAAGACGATATCAGGCGCAAGATCGGTCAGAACAGCAGGCAGATCGCGGCCCGCCACGACCTCGATCACCTCATATCCTGCTTCCCTCAACGCGGCGGCGCATTCACGTCCCGATGACAGGGATACCTCGTGCTCGACCGAGGGGCCTCCCATGATCACCGCCACTTTCGGGGTTATTCCGCTCGAATGACCCACTCAGTGCCTCAATATATACGGCCGTTATCCGGCGCTTCTTCAGTCGTCCTGGGTGTTTCTGCTCGTTGAAACATCCGGGGCCGGTTCGCCGACCCTCATGATTTCCCAGATTAACTCTATTCCGCTGGTTTGGAAAACCTTTTTTCGCACTTCTTCGCCCAGGCCTTCGAGATCGGCGGCAGTCGCACCACCGGTGTTGATCAGGAAGTTGGAATGTTTCTCGCTCATCTGCGCGCCACCGCGCCGCGCGCCGCGCAAACCCGCATCGTCAATGACCTTCCAGGCCTTGAGGTCATGCCGGTCATCGGCGCGGCCGGTGGAACTGTGGCCAGCGGGGTTGCGGAAGGTGCTGCCCGCGCTGCGCTCCCTGGTCGGTTGGGACGCGTCGCGCTTGGCGATTTGCGCCTCCATGCGGGCGTGCAGCGCCTCGGGCGCCCCGCGCGGCGCGGCAAAGGTGGCGCTGATGATCACCCAGCCCTCGGGCAGGTCCGTCTCGCGGTAGCGGAACTTCAGCTCATCCGCGCCCAGCGTCACGATCTCGCCGCTGCGCGTCACCGCCTGTGCCGAGATGAAGACATCGGCGATATAGCTGCCATAACAGCCCGCATTCATGCGCACCGCCCCGCCGATGGCACCGGGGATGGTGCGCAGGAAGGTCAGGTCGAGCCCCTGATCAGCCGCGCGCCGCGCCACATGGGCATCGAGCACTGCGGCCCCGGCCGTCACACGGTCCGCCTCGATTGTGATGTCGCCAAAGCCCCGACCCAGCCGGATCACCACCGCGCGCAGGCCGCCATCGCGCACGATGAGGTTGCTGCCCACCCCCATGGGAAAGACCGGCATGTCTTCGGGAAGCGCCCGCAGGAACTGCGCCAGATCAGCCGGGTCCGCTGGCTGAAAGAGATATTGCGCCGGGCCGCCCACCCGCAGCCAGGTCAGATCCGCCAGCGGGCGCTCGGGCGTCAGCCTGCCACGCGGGCGGGGCATTTCAGGCAAGGTGAGCGGCAGGACCATGACCATGCTCCCTTCGGATCAGAGGCCTGCGCGGCTGCGCAGATAGCGGCCCAGATGGATCAGCGGCCAGCGCAGCACGCTCATGCCCGCCGCCATGACCAGAAGCCCGATCCATGGCCCGTTCTCATAGGTTACATAGCCCAGAAGGGGAATGCCAATGCAGATGAGGATGGTCGCACTGCGCCAGTGACGGTCGCGGCTGGGCAGCATCGCAAGCACATTGGCAATGAGCGCCCAGACACAGGCAAGGATCAGCGATAGTGGCATTTTGCTACCCTCTCTTCAACCGCGCCGACGGCACATCCATACCCGCCCCGCCGCCTCGCAACG
>SLDH01000143.1 GCA_007125415.1 Roseovarius sp. | reverse complement strand
GCCCGTCCGCCCGTCAAACCGCAGGTTTGCCTTCGGCAAAACGAGGCGGGCGCATTCTGCGCCCACCCGGGCGGCCGCAAGCCCTGTTATCGGGAAGAGGTGAAGCCCACTCGGCGCGACATGCCATGTTTCGCGCAAAAGCTCCGACCCGTTCAGGCCTGCCCCGGGGCACAAACCCTGTCTCGTGAGGTCAGCGCTCACGCCGTTGGCGCGCGACCTTGCGTTTGGTCTTGTCGGCCTTGCGCCTTGCCTGGGCGGGTTTGCGCCGCGGCGGTTTGCCCCTGCGCAGACCGGACCCGCCTGAACCGCCACGCGGCATGGTCTTGCCGTCGAGACTGACGAGTTCCAGCGCGATGCCCCCCGTTACCGGCGCGGCCTCGCTCAGCCTGACGGTAACGCGCTGCCCGAGCCCGATGACGAGGCCGGTATCCGACCCCATGAGCGTGCCGGCATCGCGGTCGAAATGAAAATACTCGCGTCCTAGAGAGCGCACCGGAACCAGCCCGTCGGCGCCTGTCTCATCGAGCTTCACGAACACCCCGAACTTCGCCACGCCGCTGATCCGGCCGGTGAATTCATCTCCCATGCGTTCGCTGAGGAAGGCGGCGAGGTAGCGGTCATTGGTGTCGCGCTCGGCCATCATCGAGCGGCGCTCGGTGTCGGAGATATGCTCGCCCGTGGCCTCAAGCATCTCGATATCCTGCGCGCTGAGCCCATCCTTGCCCCAGTCATGGGCGGTGATGAGGGCGCGGTGCACGACGAGATCCGCGTAACGCCGGATGGGCGAGGTGAAATGCGCATAGGCTTGCAGGGCCAGTCCGAAATGACCGAAATTCTGCGGCGCGTAATAGGCCTGTGTCATGGCGCGCAAGGTGGACATGTTGATCACTTCCGCATGATCCGTGCCCTCCGCCTGGGCCAGCAGCGCGTTGAGATGCCGGGTGCGAAGGGCCTGGCCCCTGGCCAGCACCAGCCCCGACGCTTCGGCCACATCGCGCAGGGCGTCGAGCTTGTCCGGTGAGGGCTCTTCATGCACGCGAAAGAGCAGGGGGGACTTGCGCGCGATCAGCGTTTCGGCGGCGGCCACATTGGCCAGCACCATGCAGTCCTCGACGATCCTGTGCGCTTCCAGACGCTCGGCGAAGCTGACGCTGAGCACCTTGCCCGCATCGCTCAGTTCCACCTTGCGCTCGGGCAGGTCGAGATCGAGCGGCTGGCGCTTCTGCCGGGCCCGGGTCAGGGCGGCATGGGCGGCGTAGAGAGGGCGGATCACCGCATCCATGAGCGGGGCTGTCTTGCTGTCGGGCGCACCGTCCATGCCCATTTGCACCTGGGCGTAGCTGAGGGATGCGGCGGACCGCATCAGCCCGCGAACGAAGCGGTGGTCGATCTTCCCGCCCTCGGCATCGATGCGCAGGCGCAGGGCGATACAGGCGCGCGGCACGCCCTCATGCAGCGAGCAGAGATCACCCGAAAGCCTGTCGGGCAGCATCGGGACCACGCGGTCGGGAAAATAGCTGGAATTACCGCGTTTGCGCGCCTCACGATCCAGCGCCGAGCCGGGCGTGACATAATGGGCCACATCGGCGATGGCCACCCAGATGACATGACCGCCTTCATTGTCGGGCGCATCATCGGCATGGGCAAAGATCGCATCGTCATGGTCGCGCGCGTCAGAGGGATCGATGGTGATGAGCGGCAGATCGCGCAGGTCTTCCCGGCCCTTGAGGCCCGCAGGTTTCATCCGGTCCGCCTCGGCAATGACCTCATCGGGAAAATCATCGGGGATGCCATGCTCGTGGATCGCAATCAGGCTCACGGCCTTGGGTGCGGAGGGATCGCCCAGCCGGTCGGTGATGCGCGCGCGCGGCAGGCCGATGCGACCCTTGGGGCCGGCTTGTTCGGCCTCCACCAATTCGCCGTCCTTCGCGCCGCCTGTGGCATCGGCGGGCACGGCCCATTCCTTGTCCTGCTTGCGGGAGATGGGGAGCAGGCGTCCGCCCTCGGCGGTCTTTCTGAAGATGCCGAGCAGCTTGAGCGGATTGGTGCCGATGCGCCGGATCAGGCGCGCCTCGTAGTGATGGGCCTCGCCCCGGACCTCCTGCAGGCGCGCGAGAACGCGGTCCCCCTCACCGAGGGCCGCATCACTGGCGCGCGGGATCAGCAGCACCTTCGGCTCCTGACCTTCCCCGTGCCATTCCAGTGGCCGCGCCCAAAGCTCGCCATCCGGTGTCTGGCCGGAGATCTGCAAAACGCTGACCGGCGGCAATCGGTCGGGATCGCGATAGGTTTTCTTGCGCTTGTCGAGACGGCCTTCGGATTCGAGCTCCTTGAGGACGCGCTTGAGGTCGATCCGGCCGGCGCCCCTGATGCCGAAGGCCTTGGCGATGTCGCGCTTGGAGGTGAGGGTGGGGTTCCGGGAAATCCAGTCGAGGATTTCCGCTTTGGAGGGCATCTGGCTCATCTTGCGGCCCTAGCACGTCCGGAACGGGACGTCATCCGGGAAAACCGCTCGCCCTGACCTTGCGGAGCGGGCTGACGCCCGCGCTGTCTGTCTCGGCTGCGCCTCGGCGCGGCTGGAGAGACGATGCGCCGCCCCTGACGCCGCCGCTTTCGGAAATGGCGGGGTTTGAGTATTTTCGGCAAAATGAAGACAGGGGGGGCGGCAGGTGATGTGCCGCGCCCCCTGCGGTCAGTCGACGCCGAACTCCAGCGCGCGGATCTGCTGGAAGAGGCCGGTGTCCTGCAGTTTCCGGATGACGGGCTGAGGGACGGGCGCATCCACATAGAGCAGGGCGATCGCATCTGCGCCGGCGGCGGAGCGGCCGAGGGTGAAGTTGGCGATGTTGACGCCGTTCTCGCCCATGGTCTGGCCGAGCGCGCCGATGATGCCCGGCTCATCGCGGTTGGTGGTATAGAGCATGTGGCGGCCGATCTCGGCGTCGATATTGATGCCCTTGATCTGGATGAAGCGCGGTTTGCCATCGGAAAAGACCGTGCCGCCGATGGAGCGTTCGCGCTGATCGGTGACGACGGTGAGCTTGATATAGCCCTCGAAGGCGCCCGACTTGTCCTGCCGCGTGGTGGATATGCGAATGCCGCGTTCCTTGGCGACCACAGGGGCGGAGACCATGTTCACCTCGGGGTTGACCGATTTCATGATCCCGGCCACCGCCGCGCAGGTGAGCGCATCGAGGTTCATCTCGGAGACGATCCCGTCATAGAGGATGTTGATCGCCTTGATGGGCTCATCGGTCATCTGGCCGATGAAATTGCCGACATGATCCGCAAGCTTGATCCATGGGCCCATGATCTTCGCTTCTTCGGCGGTGACCGAGGGCATGTTGAGCGCGTTGCTTACCGCGCCCGTGAGCAGGTAATCCGACATCTGCTCGGCCACCTGGAGCGCCACGTTCTCCTGCGCCTCGGTGGTGGCGGCGCCGAGATGGGGTGTGCAGACCACGTTGGGCAGGCCGAAAAGCGGATTTTCGATGGCCGGCTCCTCGGCGAAGACATCGAAGGCAGCGCCTGCCACATGACCGGATTTCAGAAGCTCGGCCAGTGCCGCCTCATCCACGAGGCCGCCACGCGCGCAGTTGATGATGCGCACGCCCTTCCTGGTCTTGCCGAGGTTTTCAGCCGAGAGGATGTTGCGGGTCTGATCGGTGAGCGGCACATGGAGGGTGATGAAATCGGCGCGCTGCAGGAGCGCGTCAAGCTCCGCCTTCTCCACGCCCATCCTGTCGGCCTTTTCCTGGCTGAGAAAGGGATCATAGGCCATGACCTTCATCTTCAGCCCGCGAGCGCGGTCGCAGACGATGCCGCCGATATTGCCCGCGCCGATCACACCGAGGGTCTTGCCGGTGAGTTCCACGCCCATGAAGCGGGATTTCTCCCATTTGCCGGCCTGGGTCGAAGCACTCGCCTCGGGGATCTGGCGGGCCACGGCGAACATCATCGCGATGGCGTGCTCGGCGGTGGTGATCATGTTGCCGAAGGGTGTGTTCATGACGATCACGCCCTTGCGGGAGGCGGCATCCTTGTCGATATTGTCGGTGCCGATGCCGGCGCGGCCGATCACCTTGAGGTTGGTGGCCGCTTCGAGGATCTTCGCGGTCACCTTCGTGGCCGAACG
>SLDH01000285.1 GCA_007125415.1 Roseovarius sp. | reverse complement strand
TCGGCCGGCGCCGGGTGACCACCTTGAGATCCGCAGGCGTCAGCCGGCCATTGTCCTTGTCCTGCACCAGATAGCCCCCCGACACCTGCTTCATCACCCGCCCCGCCGCGCCCGGATCGGCCAGCCCATCGGTCAGCAGAAGGCGCATGTTCTTCTTCTTGGCAAAAATACCCATGGCCGCATCGTCAGCCCCGGGCGCGATCACCACTTCTGTGAAAATCCCGCTGATCTCCTCGGCGGTCCTTGCATCGAGCGGCTGGTTCAGGGCGATGATGCCGCCGAAGGCCGATACGCGGTCACAGTCGAAGGCGCGCCCATAGGCCTCGGCCAGCGTATCGGCGCGCGCCACACCGCAGGGGTTGGCATGCTTGATGATCGCCACAGCCGGGCCCTCGCCGGGATCGAATTCCGACACCAGTTCGAAGGCCGCATCCGTGTCATTGATGTTGTTGTAGCTCAGCGCCTTGCCCTGCACCTGCCGCGCCGTGGCGACACCGGGGCGCGCGCGGCCTTCGGTGTAGAAGGCGGCCGCCTGATGCGGGTTCTCGCCATAGCGAAGGCTCTGCGCGAGCGTCGCGGCCACGGTCTGGCGGCGCGGGGTCGTCTCGCCGATCGCCTTGGCCATCCAGGTGGAGACGGCGGCGTCATAGGCCGCCGTGCGCGCATAGGCGGTCTGTGCAAGCGATTTGCGGAACGCGGCGCTGGTCCGACCGTCATGGCGCGCCAGCTCGTCGGTCAGCGCGCCGTAATCCTGCACATCGACCACCACGCTGACGAAACCGTGGTTCTTCGCCGCCGCCCGGATCATCGCCGGGCCCCCGATATCGATATTCTCGATACAGGTGGCGTCATCAGCCCCCGCTCGAACCGTCTCCTCGAACGGATAGAGATTGACCACCAGAAGATCGATCGCCCCGATGCCCTGCGCCTCCATCGCCGCGAGATGGTCCGCATTGTCGCGCAGCGCCAGGAGCCCGCCATGCACGGCGGGGTGCAGCGTCTTCACCCGCCCGTCCATCATCTCGGGAAAGCCGGTGAGCGTGGCCACGTCGATCACCTCGAGCCCCGCCGCCCGGAGCGCCTTCGCCGTCCCCCCGGTCGAGACAAGCTCCACCCCCCGCGCGGCCAGTGCCTGGCCCAGTTCGGCCAGCCCGGTCTTGTCGGAAACAGAAATTAGCGCGCGTCTGAGCGGGGCGAGATCGGTCATGTGACGGTATGATCCTTCAGCTTTTCAATTCACGGCCAGCGGGTCCGCCTCCTCGGTGGCAAGATCGCGAACGCCAAGCGGCGTCTCCTGCGCCTTGGAAAGGGACCATCTGACCCGGCTCGCATATTCCATAACGCGACCGGATAAAACGATCTGTTTGCTCTCGCGCGGCTTCAACCGGTGTTTTTCGAGATAGACACTCGGCTCCAGCGCCAGTTTCGCCGTCTCGTCGATCCGGAAAATCCAGATTTCCCCGCTCCTGAGCGCCAGCGATACGGCAACACCCCCCATGTCGAGCGCAGCATCCACCTCCGGATGCAGGTGAAACCTTATGTCATAGGGAATGCCCTGCAGCCGCGCGCGATCGAGCGCGGCATCGAAAATGCCGTGATCTTCTTGGTTCAGCGTCATCAACGTGTCCTCTCCGGCGAGGCTGCGGCCATCGAGGCCCAACTCGAGCCTGCGGATATGGGTGAGGCCATAGCGCTGGCGATAGCCGTCATGCGCCCCCTCGAAGCGGATGGCTTCCTGCTGCCGGGCCAGTTCCACGGGCACGTCCGACGGTGTCTCCTCCAGCCATTCCAGCGATTCGCCTGATGCGCCCAGCCGTGATGACGAGCGCCCGGCGAGGATCAGCGTGGAATGTGACGGGCTCGCCCGGCCGGCGCGCCGCCATTCACGGCCGAATCCGGCCCCCGAGCCACAATTGACGATGACCGGGCGGCGCCCCGATGTCAGTTCGAACGCGAGGGTGGAGGCATGGGCGCGCGTTGATGCACGCCCATGCGGCGGTGGTGCCGCATCCACGATCACCGATGTGCGCCCCGCCGAGAGCCGCGCAAATCCCATCGCCAGCCCCCCCGGCGCACCATATTTGACCCCCGATGTGGCCAGCGCCGCATCCAGCCGCCCCTCAAGCCCGCGCCCCCCGCCATGAAACCGCGCGAGACCGCCATCGGCATGGCGCAGGCTGCGCAGGGTCGGCGCAATCCGCTCGATCGCGCCCCAATGCGCGCCCGAAGGCGACCGCCCGACCTCCGACAGCGCCAGGGCGGCCCAGGTCAGCAAGGTGAACACCTCCAGCAATTCCTCGGGGTTGCGCGTCGGAATGGCGCCATCCTGTCCCACCTGCGTCTCGCAATCGCGGTCCAGGGCCTTCATCGCCGGGTCCAGATAGGGCTCCATGCCCTCGAGCGACAGGCTGGCATAAAGCAGCCCCGTCAAGGCCTCGAAACGCGGCAGGCCCGGGGTCGAACTGTGCCAGCGCTGCGACAGGAACATCGCCTGCTGTGCAAGCGAGCGCAGATAGGGCTCGGAAAGGTCACTGCCACGGCCCGCCATCAGGAAGAACGCATGGCTGATCCAGCGGATCAGGCGTCGCCCCGTCAACTCGGGCGTCCAGCCCGGGCCCGAACCGCGCCCATGCCGCGCGATCCACTCGGCCAGCCAGTCCTGCGCCAGTTGCCGCGCCGCCGGATCGCCGACCGCCGCCAGATCATCCAGCCAGCCAAATCCGTGCTGTTCGGCACTGAATTCGTCGCTGGGCGCAGCGATATCCCACAAGCGCAGATCGGGCGCCTCCACATGCAGTCCTGCAAAGACGAAATTTCCGGCCGCGAGTTGCCGCCCCCGCGCATGGCTGCCGATGGTGCGTGGCTCGGGCCGCGACAGGAAGGCGGTGGCCGGTTTCGACCACGCGGCGCGGCGCGCGGCAAGGCGGTTCATCAATCGCGCCCAGCGCGCGGAAACTCTATCTTGTCTCGACATCGGCTCCGCCTCGTCACGCTCTTTTCGGCGCATCCTGCGGGCAGAATAGCGCAGAGCCCTCCACAAGTCATCTGCGGAAAGCCTGTGCGCAGGAACCGGCGCTCAGCGGCGCAGAAGCGCGATGTAGAACCCGTCCATCCCGCCGCGCTCCGCCCAGTAGTCGGGCCGCAGGCGCAAACCACCTTCCTCGGTTATCCAGCCGGGCTCCACCCCCGGCACCTCCAGCGCGGCCGGGTCCGTGCGCAGGCCCGCATGGCGCGCCAGCGCCTCTGCCACCTGCACTTCCCCCTCGTCGGGCAGCAGCGAGCAGGTGCAGAAGACCAGCCGCCCGCCGGGTTGCAAGAGGCTGAGCGCATGATCGAGCATCCGCGCCTGCAACGCGATGAGCGCGCCGAACTCGGCGCCATCCTTGGCGAAGGGCAGATCGGGGTGCCGGCGCAACGTGCCGGTGGCCGAACAGGGCGCATCCAGCAAGAGCGCGTCATACTTGCCCTGATGCTCCAGCGCGTCCGCCACGAGGCAGGTCGCCTGCAATCCGGTGCGCGCAAGATTCTCGGTCACCCGCGCCATGCGCCGCTCGGACAGATCGAGCGCGGTCACCTCCGCGCCGGCGGCGGCCAGTTGCAGCGTCTTGCCCCCCGGCGCGGCGCAAAGGTCGAGCACGGCCTCGCCCGGCTGCGGGGCAAGCACCCGCACGGGAATCGCCGCAGCGGCATCCTGGACCCACCAATCGCCGCTCTCATATCCCGGCAGCGCCGATATCCGGCCATGATCGGCCAGCCGGACAGAGCCTGTCGGCAAGAGCGTGCCACCCACCGCCCGGGCCAGTGCCGCCGGATCGCCCTTCGCCGTCAGATCAAGCGGCGCACCGGCGAAATGCGCGCGTTCCATCGCATTCACCGCCCCCTTGCCCCAGGCCTCCACCAACGGCTCGCGCAGCCAGTTGCGCAGCCGCGGGATGCGCAGATCGTTCCAGCGCGGCGGGCCATCTTCGGCCACCTGGCGCAGAACGGCATTGATGAGGCCCTTGAGCTTTCTGTAGCGCGGATGCTGGCCGAGAAGACCCACCAGCTCGTTGACCACACCATGCGCATCGCCGCCATGGCACAGCTCTACCGTGCCAAGGCGCAGGATGTTGCGCGCGGTGAGGGGCGGCGGCTTGCGCAGAAAACGGGCGATGATCCGGTCCGCCCGCTCGATCCCGCGCAGCGTGTCGAGGGTAAGCCGCTGGGCACGGGCCCGCTCGGCCGGATCCAGCCGGTCCAGCGCACCCCCCGCGACGAGATCGGACATGAGTCGCCCCTCGCCGATGATCTGGTCGAGCAGGTAGAGCGCGGTGCTGCGGGCGGTGGCGGATGTCATCTGCGGGCTTTTCCTTGCCGGGGCCGGTCGGGCGCGTATATCAAGGGCAGGAAGCCGAAGGAAGCCACCCGATGAGCGACGAGACAGCCAGACCTCTCCCCCCCGCCGCCAAGCGCGCCCTTGCCGAGGCCGAAGAGCGCCGCAAGACGGCCGAAGCGCTGGATCTGCCCCGGGAACTGGGCGGCCGCAAGGGCCCCGAGCCGGTGCGATATGGTGACTGGGAGAAAAAGGGCATCGCCATCGACTTCTGATGATGCATCATCATGCTGCTGGCAGGACAAGCGGGTTGCTGAAAGAGCGCCTGACTCTCCGCTCCAAACGCTTTGAGCCGGAACCATGTTCCGCGCCACGCTTGCCCCATGGTCTCGCCCGGGCGGCCAGCGCGGGTGGCACCCGCCCCTCCCCCCGGGAGGGCGCCACCCTCCTGTTGACGAACAGGCAAATCGGGAAGAACATTTTCGCGCACCCGACAACTTGAGACAGAATCCTTGGGAGTCGGTCAGCGACCTGTTATAGGCTTGCGGCAAACATGCGGAGGATCCCAGATGGAAACTGTGAAATTCACCCAGATGAAGGATGGCGACCGGGAAGATTACGCCCTGCTCGGCGAGCTGGAACATGAATATACCAAAGGCACCGCCGACCGTCTGCTTGGCGCGCTCGTCAGTCTGGATGAAAGCCTGTCGGGCTATCAGATCACCCGGCTCGGCCACTCGCTGCAATCGGCCACCCGCGCGTGGCGCGACGGGGCGGATGAGGATTGGGTGGTCGCCGCCCTTCTGCACGATATCGGCGACATCTTCGCGCCGCATAACCATGACGAATATGCCGCGACGATCCTCAAGCCGTTTGTGCGCGAGCAGGTCACCTGGGTGGTCCAGACCCATGCCGACTTCCAGCTTGCCTATTTCGGCCATCATGTGGGCGCGGACCCCAACAAGCGCGAACGCCACAGGGGCAACCCCTATTTCGACGATTGCGCCGAGTTCTGCGAACGCTGGGACCAGTCGAGCTTCGATCCCGGTTATGACCATGAGCCGATCGAGTTCTTTGCACCAATGGTGCACAATGTCTTCGCCCGCACGCCCTATGATGCGACGATCATGCGCCCGGGCGAGCGTGTGCCGCTGGTCAACCCCGAGATGGCGGCAAGCCGGGCCGCGGCGTGACCGACATTCGGGCTTGACGCCGCTGCGCGCGCCTGTAGCCTTGCCGCACGACAGGGGCGCCCGCCGGGGCTGAGATGCACCCTTTGAACCTGAACCGGATCATGCCGGCGGAGGAAGTCGTGGCGGTGCCCTTGCGCCTGCCCGTCTTTTTCCGTTCGTGAAGGAGGCACAGAGATGCAAGATGCAGGACGCTATCTGGCGCAGATGCGACAGACCGCACCTTTGGTGCAGAACATCACCAATTACGTCGCGATGAACGTCATGGCCAATGTGATGCTGGCCGCCGGGGCCTCACCGGCCATGGCGCATGCCCGTGAGGAAGCGGCGGAGTTCGCCGGGTTTGCCCATGCGCTCAGTGTCAATATCGGCACGCTCGATCCCGAATGGATCACGTCGATGGAACTTGCCGCAGCGGCGATGAACGAGGCGGGCAAACCCTGGGTGCTCGATCCCGTGGCGGTCTTCGCCACGGCACTGCGCCGTGACGCAGGCGCGCGGTTGCTGGCGTTGAAGCCGCCCATCATTCGCGGCAACGCATCCGAAATCCTCGCGCTCGGCGGTGGGGCGGCGGCCGGATCGGGCGCCGATGCCGGCGACACTGTGGAGAGCGCCGAGGCCGCGGCGCGGCACCTCGCCAAAAAGACCGGCGGGGTCGTCGCGGTAACCGGCGCCATGGATTATGTCACCGACGGCGAACGGGCCTATCGCGTGGCCAATGGCCATGCGCTCATGCCGAAGATCACTGCCCTGGGCTGTTCGCTGACCGGGATTGTCGCCGCCTTCGCCGTGGATCAGCCGCCGCTGGAGGCGACAGTGGCCGCGCTGGCCTATTACGGTCTGGCAGGCGAAGAGGCCGCCAGGAACGCCAGGGGGCCGGGCAGCCTTGCCATGCATTTCATCGATGCGCTCCATGCCATGACCCCCGACGATCTCACCGCCGGGGCGCGGACCAGCGCCGCATGATCGGGCCGATCTACTTCGTGACCGATCCGGAGGCGGATCTGCCGGTGCTCGATCAGGCGGTGCAGGCCGCGGAAGGCGGGGCCAGCACCATCCAGCTGCGCGACAAATCCGCCACGGATGCGCAGATGCTGGCGCAGATCCGCACCCTGCAGGCCGCACTCCCCGGCAGCGCAAGTCTGGTGGTGAACGATCGCGTGGACGTGGCCATCGCAGCGGGGCTCTGGGGCCTGCATATCGGGCAGGGCGACGGCGACCCGCGCCAGATACGCGCGCGCATCGGCCCTGACATGGTGCTGGGCCTGTCGGTGGAGAGCATCGCCCATCTTGACAAGCTGCCCCGCGATTGCGTGGATTACCTCGGTGTCGGGCCGGTCCGCGCAACGGCGAGCAAGCCGGACCATGCGGCCCCCATCGGCTTTGACGGGCTGGCGCGGATCATCGCGGGCTCGGGCCTGCCCTGCGTTGCAATCGGCGGGCTGAAACCCGGAGATTGCGCCGCTGTCAGGGCGGCGGGTGCCCATGGCGTGGCGGTGGTCTCGGCCATCGCCCGCGCGCCGGTGCCCCGGGAGGCCGCCCGCGCCCTTCTGCAAGAATGGAGAGAGACATGATCGCGAATATCCTCAGCATCGCAGGCTCCGACCCCTCGGGCGGGGCCGGTATCCAGGCGGATATCAAGGCCATTTCCGCCAATGGCGCCTATGCGATGACAGCGCTGACCGCCCTCACGGCGCAGAACACGCAAGGTGTGAGCGCCGTGTCGCTGGTCGAGCCCGAAATGGTAGCCCGGCAGATCAGCGCCGTGCGTGACGATATCCGCGTCGATGCGGTCAAGATCGGCATGCTGGGCAGCGCTGCGATCATCCGCGCCGTGGCCGAGGCGCTCGATGGGTGCGACGCGCCCATCGTGCTCGACACGGTGATGGTCGCGAAAAGCGGTGACCGGCTGTTGGAAGAAGAAGCGGTGCAGGCGCTGCGTGACCATCTGCTGCCCCGGGTCACGGTGATCACCCCCAACCTGCCCGAAGCCGCGGATCTGCTGGGCGAAGAGGAGGTCGCGGATGAGGAGGGCATGGCCCGCCAGGCCGACAGGTTGCGCGCCATGGGCGCGCAGGCGGTGCTTCTCAAGGGGGGGCATCTTCGCGGCGATCTCAGCCGCGATCTGCTTCTGTCAGGTGCTGCCGAGATCTGGCTGGATGGCAACCGTATCCCGACGAAGAACACCCACGGCACAGGCTGCAGCCTGTCGTCTGCGCTCGCTGCCAATCTGGGCAGGAAGATGCAGATGCCGCAGGCCGCGAAACGCGCGAAGGCCTATGTAGCGGGCGCGATCCGGGCCGCCGGTCAACTCAGCGTAGGCTCGGGTGAAGGCCACGGGCCGATTCACCACCTGCACGACACATGGTCCTGATCAGCGCAGCCTCAGGTCGGCGTGCTCGCCACTCCCCATATCGGAGATGAAGCGCACGGTGTTGCCCTGTATCTTGACGGCCTGACAATTCGCGCCAAGCTCGCGCGAACCCCAGTAGAGGTCGCGGCAGAAATAGCCCGATCTCCAGTCCCAGTTGCCGGTCACCTGACGGCCAAAGGCCTGCCCGATGATCTCTCCCTCGGGCGTCACATCGAGATCGATCCCGAACCGGACCAGCTTGCGCCCATCGACCAGCGAGACGAATTGCTGCTTGCTCGATATCTGGCTGAACCCATCGGCATATGCGGGGATCGCCATCATCGACATCAAGAAAGTAAACATGAGTTTACGCATGGTTTTCTCCCACTGTTTCCGTAACTCTTACGCAACAGCCGCGCGGGTGGATCAACACACACGATTACGTGATGTTATCCATCAGCGGATTTCAGCGCAGGCCGAGCACATCCAGCATGTCATATTCCCCCGGCTTGCGGCCCTGCCCCCAAAGCGCGGCCTTGAGCGCCCCACGCGCAAACACCGCACGGTCACTGGCCACATGGCGCAGGATGATCCGCTCGCCCGCGGCGGCGAACATCACGTCATGTTCGCCCACGATATCTCCGCCCCTGATGGCCGAAAACCCGATATGGCCGCGCGTGCGCCTGCCTGTGATACCGTCGCGCCCCCGGTCGGCGGCGGCATCGAGGCTCACGCCGCGCCCCTCGGCCGCGGCCTCGCCCAGCATGAGCGCCGTGCCCGACGGCGCATCCACCTTCTGGTTGTGATGCGCCTCGATCACTTCGATGTCGTAATCCTCGTCAAGCGCGGCCGCCACCTGCCGGGTCAGTTGCACCAGAAGGTTGACCCCAAGGCTCATATTGCCTGCCCGGATGATGGTGGCGTGGCGCGCCGCCGGCTTGAGCTTCGCAAGCTCCGCGTCACTCATGCCCGTCGTGCCGATCACATGCACCGCCCGCGCCTGCGCCGCCAGTGCCGCAAACTCCAGCGTGGCCGCCGGGGTGGTGAAGTCAATGATGGCATGGGCCGTGGCGAAGGCCTCGAGCGGATCATCGGTGACAGTGATGCCCAGTTCGGCCCCGCCCATGGCACGACCGATATCCTGCCCGATCCAGGGATGCCCTTCGCGCTCCACCGCGCCGCTCAGCACAGCCCTGTCCGATGCGGTCACGGTGCGCACCAGCATCTGGCCCATGCGCCCCGATGCCCCGGTCACGACGATATTGGCACGGTCCATCACAAGCTCTCCCTGCAGCGCTCCCCTGCGATCTAGCGCAGCTTGACAGCCACCGTCCATGGTGAAGTTGCCATTGAGGTTGTTCCTCGCTTGGCAAGCAGCCCATGACCCCTTAGATGCAGCCCCATGGCAAAGAACAAATTCCATGATGGTCCCGGCCCCTCCCAGCGTCAGTTGCGCGTGGGCGAGCTGATCCGCCGCACCCTGTCCGACGTGCTGATGCGCGGCGATGTGCATGACCCGGAGTTGAACCGCATTTCGGTCACCGTGGGCGAAGTGCGCATCTCGCCCGATCTCAAGATCGCCACCATCTATGCCTCGCCCCTGGGCGGCGACGGCAAGGACGAGCTCGTGGCCCTGCTGGCCCGGAACAAGAGCGAACTTCGCCGGATCATCGGCAAGAAGCTGGACCTCAAATACGCCCCCGATCTGCGCTTCCGCCTCGACGAGACATTCGATCAGATGGACGAAACCCGAAGGCTTCTCGCGCAGGACGTGGTGCGCCGCGATGTGGAGAGCTGAGGCAAGGCGCGGGCTTGCCGCCGCGCTCGTCCTCATCTGTGCGCCGGTGATGGCAACGGCGCTCGACTGTAGCCAGACGCGTTTTGAAGAGGTGTCCTACACGGTCTGCAAGGTTGATGCTGTGCAGAGCGATCTGCGCGTTTTCCTGCACGATGCGGAGACAGGCCGCGTGCTGGGCAATTTCCGCAGGGTAGCCGATCAGCTGCGCGCCCGCGGCGAAACTCTGGTTTTCGCCATGAATGCCGGCATGTATCACCCCGATCGCAGCCCGGTGGGGCATTACGTGGAAGACGGCGAAGAGATCACCCCTGTCGTGACCGCCGGGAGCGAGGGCAATTTCGGGCTTCTGCCCAACGGCATCTTCTGCATTCGCGACCAGAGGGCGGATGTCATCGAAACCCGGCGCTTCCTGCGCAAGGCCCCCGCGTGCCGCCACGCCACCCAGTCAGGGCCGATGCTGGTGATCGACGGAGACCTGCATCCGCGCTTTCTGGCGCACAGCACGACGGCGTTCATCCGCAACGGGGTGGGCACATCGAATGACGGTCGGAAAGTATGGTTCGTGATAGCCGATGACGGCGTGAATTTCCACGGCTTCGGGCGCTTCTTCCGCGATGTGCTCGGGGCCGATCAGGCGCTCTATCTTGATGGCAACAGATCACGCCTCTATGCACCGGACCTGAGCCGCAACGATCTGGGCCTGCCCATGGGTCCGATTGTCGGCGTCGTGACGAAGGCGGAGTAGATCATGGCACGCAAGCGCAAGGGGCGCGATCTTTCGGGCTGGCTGGTGGTGGACAAGCCCGCCGGCATGACCTCCACCGCGGTGGTGAACAAGGTCCGCTGGGCGCTGCAGGCGCGCAAGGCCGGCCACGCGGGCACGCTCGATCCGGCGGCGACAGGTGTGCTCGCCGTGGCGCTGGGCGAGGCCACGAAGACCGTGCCCTACATCACCGACGCGCTGAAGGCCTATGCTTTCGGGGTGCGCTTCGGCGCGGCGACCAACACCGATGATGCCGAAGGCGAGGTGATCGCCCGCAGTGAGCAGCGCCCCACCGACGCCGAGATCAAGGCGGCGCTCGGTGCCTTTGTCGGCGAGATCATGCAGGTGCCGCCGCGCTTTTCCGCCGTCAAGATCGACGGCGAGCGCGCCTACAAGCTGGCGCGCGAGGGCGCGGATTTCGAGGTTGCGGCGCGCCCCCTCTGGGTGGAGGAACTCGTCCTGACAGACCGGCCCGACCCCGATACCGCCGTGCTCGAGATGACCTGCGGCAAGGGCGGCTATGTGCGCGCCATCGCCCGGGATCTCGGTGAGGCGCTGGGATGCCTTGGCCATGTCACATGGCTGCGGCGCCTCTGGTCAGGGCCGTTCGAGGCCTCCCAGGGGATAAGCCTTGCGCAGATCGAAGCGCTTGCACAGGGCCCCGCGCTCGAGGCGCATCTGCGCCCGCTCGAAGAGGGGCTCGAGGATCTGCCGCGCGTCACCTGCGATGCGCAAGCCGCCGCGCGCCTGCGCAACGGCAATCCCGCCATGGTGATCGGGCGCGACATTGACTATGGCGAGGAATGCTGGGCGGCGCTCGATGGCAAGGCGGTGGCCGTGGGCCGCTACAGGGCCGGCGAACTTCACCCCAGCCGCGTCTTTGCCGCCCATGAGTGAGCCCGCAGCGCCGCATGACCCCGGCGGAAAGGTGCGCCTTGCCTTACCCGACGGCGTAACCGGCAGCGCCGAATTCTCCGCCTGCGGGCGCTACCGCCAAGCGCTCACCCGGGACTGGACGGCACCGAATGTTTCGCCCCGCGCCATTCTCTTCATCGGCATGAACCCTTCGGTTGCCGATGCTGCCGCCTCGGACCCGACCTGCCACCGCGAACTGATCTTCGCGCGCGACTGGGGCTTTACCCGCTATCTCAAGGGCAACATGCTCGACTGGCGCGCCACCTCCCCCCGCGACATCCCAGAAGACCCGGCCAGGGCCTGCAGTTCCGCCAACATCCCGGCACTGATCAGGATGGCGGCAGCCGCGGAAGTCATCGTCATGGCCTATGGCAGGCTGCCCGCGCGCTACCAGCCGCTCGTGCGCGAGATCACAGCGCGGATGCGCGCCTCGGGCAAGCCCGTCATGTGCCTTGGTCTCAACAAGGACGGCTCGGCCAAACACCCGCTCTATCTGCGCAAGGACACGGCCCTGCGCCCCTTTCCCGATCCCGGGTGAAGCCGGGGCCTGCCCCACCAGACCCCTGCTTCTTCTTGGCAAAAATACCCGATCGAGAAAATTCGACCGAATTTTCTCAACTCCGCCAGTCGAAGAACCCGGGGCCAGCCCGGTCGAGCAGGCCGCGGGCCATCTCCCGGCCCAGTTCCGCCCCGTCCTCTATCAGGGCAGTGCCTTCGTCCTTCAGGCTTTCCGAGCCATCGGGGCGCAACACTTCACCGCGCAGGCGCAGCGTGCCGCCTTCCAGCTCGGCCAGCCCGGCGATGGGCGTCTCGCAGGATCCGTCAAGTGCCGCCAGAAAGGCGCGCTCGGCCGCCAGCCGCTGCCCCGTCGGCTGGTCATGAATGGCCGCCAGCATATCGGCGGCGCGGCTGTCGTCGCTGCGCCGCTCGATCCCGATGGCCCCTTGCGCGATCGCCGGCAGCATCTCTTCAGGCGCCATCGCCGCTTTCGCCAGTTCCGGCTGACCCAGCCGATTGAGCCCCGCCATGGCAAGAAAGGTGCAGGCGGCCACCCCGTCTTCGAGCTTTTTCAGCCGCGTCTGCACGTTGCCGCGAAACTCCACCACCTGCAACGCCGGGTAGGCCACGAGGATCTGCGCCTTGCGCCGCAGCGACGAGGTGCCCACCTTCGCGCCCTCGGGCAGTTCCGACAGCGCCGCGTGATGCGGCGAAAGAAACGCGTCTCGCACATCCTCCCGCGGCAGGTAACAATCGATGACAAGGCCCTCGGGCTGCAACACCGGCATGTCCTTCATCGAATGGATCGCCAGATCGATGCTGCCATCAAGCAGCGCCTGCTCGATCTCGCGGGTGAAAAGCCCCTTGCCCCCCAGTTCCTTCAGGGGCGTATCCGTCTGAATGAGCGCCATGTTGTCGCCCGTGGTCTTGATCACCACGATCTCGAACGCCTCTTGCGGCAGATCATGCGCCTCGCTCAGGCGGCGGCGGGTCTCGTAGGCCTGCGCCAGTGCCAGCGGCGAGCCGCGCGTGCCCAGCTTCATCGGACGGTCGGGGGAAGGTAAATTCTCTGTCATTCACGTTGGATAGCCGCGCGCCGCGCGCAAGGCAAGTCAGAGCGCTTGACAATATGTCGAGGGAAGGCGACCAGAGGAGTGTCAACCGGAGACTTACAATGACTGCCCAAAAGACGATCCTGCGCGCCCTGGCGGGCGAAACTCAACCCACCCCGCCCATCTGGATGATGCGGCAGGCCGGGCGCTACCTCCCCGAATACAAGGCAACAAGAGCCGAGGCCGGTGATTTTCTCTCGCTGTGCTACAACAGCGATCTGGCAACAGAAGTGACCTTGCAACCGATCCGCCGCTACGGATTTGACGCGGCGATTCTCTTCGCGGATATCCTCTTGCTGCCGCAGGCGCTGGGCGCCGATCTTTGGTTCGTCACAGGTGAAGGCCCGCGCCTCTCGACGATCACCGATCAGGCGGGGCTCGACGCGCTGAGGCCAGTGGACGAGATTCACGAGACGCTGAACCCGATCTACCAGACCGTCCGCAATCTCTCCAAGGCCCTGCCGCAGGAGACCACGCTCATTGGCTTTGCCGGTATGCCCTGGACCGTGGCCACCTACATGATCGCGGGACAAGGCACGAAGGATCAGGGTCCGGCCCATGCCCTCAAGGATGAGAACCCGGCAGTCTTCGACGCGCTGATGGAGCGCCTCACCGAAGGCACGATCGAATATCTCTCGAAACAGATCGAGGCCGGGGCGGAAGTGGTCAAGCTTTTCGACAGTTGGGCAGGCTCGCTCAAGGGTGCCGATTTCGACCGGTATGCCATCGAACCCGCGCGCCGCATCATCGCCGAGTTGAAGTCGCGCCACCCCGCCACCCCGATCATCGCCTTCCCGCGCGAGGCCGGGGAGAAATATATCGGTTTCGCCCGTGCCACCGGCGCCGATTGCGTGGCGCTCGACAATTCCGTGAGCCCCGACTGGGCGGCGGCCCATGTGCAGGTGGATGGCTGCGTGCAGGGCAATCTCGCCTCCTCCCACATGGTCACGGGCGGCGAAGGTCTGGTGCGCGAGACGCGCAAGATCGTGGAGGCTTTCGCGAACGGGCCGCATATCTTCAACCTCGGGCATGGCATCACCCCCGATGCCGATCCGGACAATGTGCAGCTGATGATCGATACGGTCCGCGCGCAGCGCTGAACCGGCGCTGAACCGGCGCTGCGCACCGGCTCCCGGCTTGGGCCAGAAGCATGGTAACCATGAGCCAAGCGCCTGCCTCCCCCCTCCAAGCGCTTTGAGCCGGAAACCTGTTCCGCGCCACGCCCGCCCCACGGCCTCGCCCGGGCGACCAGCCCGGGTGGCGTATAAACAAAATAGGAGGACAGGTTTCCCTCGTCTTTGCAGCCCCTGTTCATTTTTCAGCAGCCTGTTAGGCTTCGCCACCTGACGAAAGGGCCCCGCACCCAAGGCGATGGAGCCCCGACAGTCGGCTGTGCGGGACGGAGCGGCCTTTGATCTTGTGCACGACACAGGGCCGCGCCGGACCTCGGGATGGCGCGCCAGGGTGTGTGTTGGGCGCTTTATGGTTCCACAACTGCCACAGGATTTCTGCTGGCGCCGTTGCAAGGCGCCCTCCCGGGGGGAGGTCGGGCGCGGCCCGGGCCGCTACGCGGCTGTTCCGGGCCATGGGAAACATCG
>SLDH01000263.1 GCA_007125415.1 Roseovarius sp. | reverse complement strand
GTCAAAGCGGCTTGGCAGCCATAAATCACAGTCGCACCAGCGTCCCAAAGCGCCCACCCAGGGCCGGGCGCCACCCTCCTCTTGCCGTGCATCCAGAATGAGGGGAACAGTTTATCTCCTTTTCGCAGCCCCTGTCCCCTTGTTGGTATCCTGCTAGTTAGCGGTCAGGCGTAAAAGTGAGGAAAGCCATGCCGAAACAGCGCAAGAAGGCGGACCTGCCGCAGAAGACCTGCGCCACCTGCGGGCGTCCCTTCACCTGGCGGCGCAAATGGGCAAAGGTCTGGGACGAGGTGCGCTACTGCTCCGACGCCTGCCGCCGCAACCGCCCGCGAAATGATGAGGCGGGGCAAGATGAAAGCGTCTGATTTCGGCAGGGCGCTGATGCCGGGTCATCCCGATGAAACAATAAATGCCTGAAGGGCCGCGCCGACCTCGGACGCCCGTTGCCCGTGTCTTGGGCATCTGGCGATCTGCAGAGCGCCCTGTGCGGAAATCCGCGTTTTCATATGGGCGCGCGCGCGCTATGTTGGCAGGTGAGCAAGGAAGTGAGGCGCGTATGAGTCGTCCGATCGTGGGCATCATCGGCAACAGCTACGAGATCGAGGAGCGGTATCCGGTTCATGCCGGCGGGCAGATGAACTCCGAAGCGGTGGCGGGGGTAGCCGGGTGCATCCCGCTCATCGTGCCCGCGGATCCGCGCCTTCTGAGCGTGAATGAGCTGCTCGAGACCTGCGATGGCTTCCTTCTGACCGGCGGGCGCCCCAATGTGCACCCGGAGGAATATGGCGATGCGCCCACCGAGGCTCATGGTGCCTTTGACCGGGCGCGCGACGCGATCACCCTGCCGCTGGTCCGGGCCTGTGTCGAGCGGGGACAGCCCTTCTTCGGCATATGCCGGGGCTTTCAGGAGGTGAATGTGGCCATGGGGGGCACGCTGCACCCCGAAATCCGCGATCTGCCGGGGCGCGACAATCATCGCATGCCCCCCGATGGCACGCTGGAGGAATGTTTCGCCCTGCGCCATACCGTCAGCCTTGTGCCGGGCGGGGTGTTCCACCGCCTGCTCGGCGCGCCCGAGGTGCTGACCAACACATTGCATGGTCAGGGCGTGGTGAAGCCGGGGCAGGGCGTGGTGATCGACGGGCACGCCCCCGATGGCACGCCCGAGGCGCTATACATCCAAGGGGCCAAGGGATTTACCCTGTCGGTGCAATGGCATCCGGAATGGAACGCCGCGAATGACCCGGTGAGCCGCCCGCTATTCGAGGCGTTCGGCGAGGCCGCACGGGCCTGGCGGGCGGGGGCTGCCCCGGTGCCGCTGGCCGTGGCCGGCGAGTAGCCGCGCTCAGGCGACGGCGCGGGCGGCGGCAGGAGCGGGCAGCAGCAAACGGGCCTCATGCGCCTTGAGACAGCGCCGCGCGGTGGGGCCATGGGCGGCGAAGTCGCTGCGCAGATGCGGCATGGCGCGGAACAGATCTTCGCGCGCGGCGGGGCTGATCGCGCTGAGGCCCATGGAGCCGGCGTGAAAGCTCTCGGTCGCGGCCCCTTCGGCGAAGATCACCTCATGGGCGTCGAACATCAGGTGAATGTAGGTGACACTGGCGCAGGACATGCGGCAGGCGTTCACGCCATCGACGAGATGCACGGCCGCGGCCATGACCTCATCCTCTCCGAAATAGAGTGCGCTTTCGTAGCCGCCGAAGACGAAGCGATGCTGCGGAGAGACCAGCAGCGGTCGGCGTGCGCCTTCCAGCAGCGAGGGACTGACGCGGACGGGCGCAAAGCTGCCGGTGCCCGCAACGCGGCTGGTGCCGACCCAGCGCAAGGTCCGGGGGCCGTGATCGCGGGTGATCACCCGCGCGCCGGGGCGCAGGCTTTCAACCGGCCGCTCGCCTTCCTCGGTCAGAATGAGCGTCCCGGCTGTGAAGCAGATGATGTTCTCGATTTCCGAGAAGGTGACGATGGTGCCGTCGGGCATGGTGAATGTGCCCGAGAGCCCGCCATTGTCATCATCGGTATTGGTGAAGGTGATGTCATGCCGGCTGACCTCGGGGGTGAGCATCAGCGTGTCGCCATTCGTCTCGCCGCCTTCACCACCGACGATGACGATTTCGCCTCCGGGCTCGCCGCTATCCGTAAGCATGAACAGGTCATCCCCGTCGCCCCCGAAGACCGTATCGCCCTGACCCACGACGATCGTATCATCGCCGCCGCCACCGAAGATGAGGTTCGATCCGGTGCCCCCATCCAGGAAGTCGTTGCCGCCGTCGGTATCGGGGCCGATCACCAGGTCACTGCTGCCCAGATCCTCGGCAACACCGCCGGGCGGGGTGACCGTGCCCGAGAGTGTTTGCGCACCAGCATTTTCCCAGAACCGGATCTCAATGGTGTAGACCGTGTTGGCGTCAAGCTCGACATCGCCCCAGCGTGTGGTGGCCGCCTGGTGGAAATCGTTGTTGAGATAGGGAAGGTTGCCGCCCGTCTGATTGCTGAAGCTGAGCGGATTGCCCTGCTCATCGAAGATCCGGATGGTCGAGCCATCGTCGGAAGTGGTGGTGAAGCGATAGGTGCCGCCTTCGGGGGAAAACAGTTTCGATGTGAAGATCACGCCGAAATCATCGGGGTTCGACTGGCCGGTGGCCGCCTGCCCGAGGCTGGTGATCTCCAGCGAATCCTGTTGCCCCGACAGGGCGAGTGTGCCGTTTTCGATGGTGAAGGCCTGGCCATTGGCCGAGGTGAAGTTCTGCGTGTAGACCTCGTAATTCCAGCGCCCTTCCGAGGGGCCATCGCCATAGAGCACATCGTCGCCCGCACCGCCGAAAAGGCTGTCATCGCCTGCGCCGCCGATCAGCGTGTCATTGCCATCTTCGCCATAGAGCAGATCATCGCCCGCTCCGCCGTAAAGCAGGTCATCACCCGACCCGCCAAACACCGTATCTTCGCCCAGACCGGCAAACACCGTGTCATTGCCGTCACCGGCCATGATCAGATCGTCATTGCTGCCATCGGGGGCGTCGTTGTTGTCCACCCGGTCCGAGCCGAACTCGACGGGCTCGATGTAGGCCGCGTCGATCAGATCATCGCCATCAGTGCCCTGCACGATGCCGTCCTTGAAGCCGATATCCTGCCGGTCCGTGCCCAGATTGCCGTTATTGGCGATCATGTCGCCCAATGTGACCGACTCGATCGGGAAGGCCGTCAATGTGGCGATGTCGGCGTTGAAATTCAGTGGGGGCGCGAGAAACAGGTGGCCCGCCGTGTCCTGGGCGACGATGGCGGTGAAGGTGGCTGTCGTGCCGTCGGTGTAGGTGAGCGTCGCATCAAAGACCGCGACCCCGTCATAGATGAAGGTTTCCGGCCCGTTGCCGATATCGGTGATGAACTGGTCGTTGGTGACATTGTTGTTGGTGTCCAGTGCGGTCGCGGACCCGCCATTGTCGATCATCGTGGCGCGGGTGACCTGCTGATAGAGCGGATCACCCGGCGTGCCATAGGATGTGCCCTCGAGAAGCGCGGCATCTTCGGAAATCGCGTTGCCCTCGACAGGGTCGATTATGGTCGAGGAAAGCCCCAGATAGATCCAGTTGAATGTCGTTGGCATGCCCGCGCCCTCGTTTGTTTCCACATCGGATACAAAGTCTCTGAGGCCGCAAAGAAGCGCGATCTTGTCAAACTTCGGAAAAATTGAGGCGGTTTTGTGGTGCTGCTCTCAGGGTCTCAGGGTCTCAGGGTCTGAGTTTCGAGAGTATGTTGCATTTTGTCGGGTTCACCTTTGCCCAGTGACAGGGCGTGCGGTCGCCCGGGCGGGCGCATGCCCGGGCCGCAAACGCCCCGGGCGGGAATGGAACCATTTGGGCGAAACATACTATACGTGCCTCAGGGGCGCGGTGCCCGGGCTGTCAGCTCCTCGGTGCGCCCCCGATGGCGCGCGACAGCGTCTGCGCCGCCTCCACCACCGCCGCGCCGAGCGGGGTGATCGACCCGGGGCCGATCCGGCTGGTGGGGCCCGAGACGGAAATGCCCGCCACCGCCTCGCCATTGAGGTCAAAGACCGGGGCCGCGATGCAACGCATGCCGATATTCTTTTCCTCGGCATCGATGGCATAGCCGCGCGCGCGCGTCTCGGTGAGGTCGGCATGCAGGGCGGCG
>SLDH01000007.1 GCA_007125415.1 Roseovarius sp. | reverse complement strand
CTGGACAACTGGTGGTTCGCCGGCCCGGTCATGCGCATCGACGGCATGCTCCACATCACCCTGCGCCTGCCCCACGGCCCCCACGCCCCCGAAGAAACCCGCTTCCCGAAACCCATGACCCTCACCACCAACGGACCCGTAAAACTGCCCCAAAAAACCGAAAAGGACGAAAACACCACCTTGAACCCAAGCCCAAACCACCACCGCCAGGAAAAAGCGGCAACGGCCCCGAAAGAGTCATCCCGTCACTCCGTGGGACCGACGGGGGCATCGAGCGGAATGATCACATAGTCCCAGCCGTTTTTCTCTGCGGCCTCCTCGAATTCCGCCACGCAACTCGCGCCCACAATGACCGGGGTTTCATAGGTAATCGGCGCGGCCAGCGCGCCGCTTACGGACATTTCCAGTGTAATTGATGAGCCCATCTCCGGCAGGGTTGCGCCGTCAAGACAGGTCACGACGACAGGGCTGCCGGGTCTGCTCTCAAGATCGGCCAGTGTGACCATGTAGAGTTGTGCGTGTGCGGCGGATGCAGCAAGGGTCATGGCTGAACATGTGAAGATCATCCGGTGCAAAGCGAACCTCCTCTTGCCATGGTCCGCCTTCAAGGCTGACATGCAGAGCCGCCCTGCATCAAGGAGTTTCTCTCCTGAGCAACCGCGCTGCAGAACACTCCCTGCGAGCCGGATAACCGAGGGAAAGGTTTTGCTTTGCGGGCCAAATCCTATATTGGTGTAACCTCACTTGCTCACAGGTTAACCATGCCCGGCACAGCCCCCATCACTCAGGATTTTCTGACCATCCCCCGCAAGTTGCCGGAGGGACCGGTCAATCTCGTGGGGCTCACGCGGGCGCAGCTGCGCGAGACATTGATTGCCCAGGGGACGCCCGAGAAACAGGCGAAGATGCGCGCCGGGCAGATCTGGCAATGGATCTATCAATGGGGAGTGCGCGATTTCGCGGAGATGACCAATCTGTCGAAAGCCTATCGCGCAGAGCTTGCCAAGCGTTTCGTGATCGAGATGCCGCAGGTCGTCAGTCGCCAGGTCAGCGCGGATGGCACGCGAAAGTATCTCATGCGCATTGCCGGTGGCCATGAGGTGGAGGTGGTCTATATCCCCGAGGCCGATCGCGGGACGCTTTGCATTTCATCGCAGGTGGGGTGCACTCTGACTTGTTCGTTTTGCCATACCGGCACGCAGAAGCTTGTGCGCAACCTTACCGCAGGGGAGATCGTGGGGCAGGTGATGGTGGCGCGGGACGATCTGGGCGAATGGCCCGAGCGCGGCGCGCCCAAGAATGAAACGCGGCTTTTGAGCAATATCGTGCTGATGGGCATGGGAGAACCGCTCTACAACTTCGAGAACGTGCGCGATGCAATGCAGATCGTGATGGACCCCGAAGGGATCCAGCTCAGCCGCCGCCGCATCACCCTGAGCACCAGCGGCGTAGTCCCCGAGATCGCCCGGACCGCGCGGGAAATCGGCTGCCTGCTCGCCGTGAGTTTTCACGCCACCACTGACGAGGTGCGCGACAAGCTGGTGCCGATCAACAAGAAATGGAATATCGAGACCCTGCTCGATGCCCTGCGCGACTATCCGAGGCTTAGCAATTCGGAACGGATCACCTTCGAATATGTCATGCTGAAGGGGGTGAATGACAGCGATGCCGATGCGCGCCGGCTCGTGCAGCTGATCAAGGGCATTCCGGCCAAGATCAACCTCATTCCCTTCAACGAATGGCCCGGCGCGCCCTATGAGCGCAGCGATTGGGGGCGGATCGAAGCCTTTGCCGACATCATCCACAAGGCCGGCTATGCCAGCCCCATCCGCACCCCCCGCGGCGAGGATATCATGGCCGCCTGCGGCCAGTTGAAATCCGCCACCGAGCGGGCCCGGAACGCCCGCCGGGAGAGCCCGGCGGAGGCCCGAACCTGATGTCCCTGCCAGAGCGCTGATCCTTGCGTGCGGCAAGTTACAATATCCGCAAGGCCGTGGGGCTCGACTGGCGGCGTGATCCGAACCGGATCGTTGATGTTCTGGCCGAGATCGATGCCGACATCATCGTGCTGCAGGAGGCCGACCGCCGGTTGGGCACCCGGGCCGGCGTGCTGCCGCTTGATCGTCTGCAGGACGAATTGGGCTATGTACTGCCCGATGTGACGGAGCGCCCGCTCAGCCATGGCTGGCATGGCAACGCGGTGCTGCTGCGCAACCAGTTCGGGGGCTTTCAGACCTCGAAGCTCAATCTGCCCACCGTTGAGCCGCGCGGCGCGGTCTCGATCCAGCTCCAGGATCCGGCCTTCGAGATTGTCGGGGCGCATCTGGGGCTGACGCCTGGGATGCGTCGCAGGCAGATGGCAGCGCTGGAAGCGCATCTCAGAACCCGCGAGCATCCGGTGCTGCTGGCCGGGGATTTCAACGAGCGGCAAGATGGCAAGCTGCTCTTTCAGGCGCCCTCTCTGGTGGTCTCGCCGGGGCCCAGCTTTCATTCGGCACGCCCTGCGGCTGCGCTGGACCGCTTCGTGCTGAGCCCCGGGCTGATACCGGTGCGTTCTTTCGTGCATAATTCGCCATTGGCCGCGCGCGCATCGGATCACTTGCCGGTGGTGCTGGATTTCGAGATCGACTCGTGAGTTTCGCGGTCATACTCCTCGTGCTCCACGGCCTCGTTGTGGTCGGCTTCACCCTGCGCATCCTCGTGCGCGATGATCTGTCGCCACCCGCAAGGCTGGCCTGGTTCGTGGTGATCAACGTCCTGCCTTATGCCGGCAGCGCCGTATATTTCCTCTTCGGCGAGATCGATCTCGGTCACCGCGCGAGTGCGCGCCATGACGAGGTTTTTGACGAGATCCGCCGACACGCCGCCGAACACATGGGCACGGCTCAGAACACACCTCAATTGATTGATCCGCTTTACCAGCCGGCCTTTCGCTATGCCGCCTCGATCAACGGGTTTCACCCTGTTCCGGGCAACCGCGCTATGCTGATGGCCGATGCAATGGCGACCAACCGCTCGCTCGTGGCCGATATCGACGCCGCGACCGACCGGGTGCATGTGCTCTATTACATCTGGCTGGATGACGAGACCGGCACGCAAGTGGCCGAAGCACTGATCCGCGCCGCCGGGCGCGGCGTGCTCTGCCGGGCCATTGCCGACGGCTTGGGTTCCCGTGCGCTTATCCGATCACCGCTCTGGGCACGGATGAAGGCAGCCGGTGTGCAGATGGCCGTGGCCCTGCCGCTTGACCGTCCCTTGCACACCCTGCTGACCAGCCGGATCGACCTGCGCAATCACCGCAAGATCACCGTGATCGACGGGCGCATCACCTATTGCGGCAGCCGCAATTCAGCCGATCCGGAGTTTCGGGTTAAGCCGAAATATGCCCCATGGGTCGACATCATGCTGCGCTTCGAGGGTCCTGTCGTGGCGCAGAACGAGTTGCTCTTCCTGAGCGACTGGATGCAGACCACCGGCGAGGCGCTCGACCTCGGCACCATGCGCGCGAGCCCGATCGAGGGAGGATTTCCCGCGCAGGTGATGGGCGACGGCCCGACCGAGCGGCGGGGCGCCACACCACAACTGTTTGCCAGCCTGATCGCCAGCGCTCAGGACCGGCTCACGCTGACGACACCCTATTTCGTGCCCGATGCGACCGTGCTGGAAGCGCTTTGCTCGGCAGCCCATCGCGGTGTGGTGGTGACCCTGATCTTCCCGCGAAAGAACGACAGCTGGATCGTTGCCGCCGCGAGCCGCAGCTACTATCGCAGATTGCTGACGGCAGGCTGCCGGATCTACGAATTCAGGGGCGGGCTGCTCCATGCCAAGACCCTGACGATCGACGGGCTGATCACGCTTGTCGGCTCATCCAATGTCGATCTGCGCAGCTTCGATCTGAATTACGAGAACAACATCCTGCTGCAGGATGCCGACATGACAGCGCAGGTGATCGAACGGCAGCAAAGCTATCTGGCAAGTGCCAAACATGTCACGCCGGAAAAGGTGCGCGCCTGGCCCTATCGGCGCCGCATCTGGAACAATGTGATCGCCACCATCGGCCCGATTCTCTGAAAACCCTCGTCAAGGCCGGTGGGGCGGGAACTGGCGCAGCGAATGGCGTGCCCTTGACAGGCCGCTGGATAAGAAGATTGGGCAGCGCCTGTCAGG
>SLDH01000008.1 GCA_007125415.1 Roseovarius sp. | reverse complement strand
GGCCGGGGCGATGCGGCCGCGGCGGCCGCGCTCGGGATGCACAGTGCCGCCTTGCGGGTGTTCATGGCCCATACCCGCGCCGAGGAATATGCCGCCGACCAGAGCGGTATGCGGTATCTGGCCAATGCGGGGATAGATCCGCAGGGGGCGGTGCAGGTCATGGCGATCTTTCGCGGGCAGGAGGCGCTCTCGGTGTCGCGCCGCGATGCCTATGCCCAGACCCATCCGCTCTCCTCCGAGCGTTTCCGCGTGCTCGAACGGCTTGCCGCAGGCTATGCCGACCGCGCGCGCCCGCAGCCCGAGCACGACTACTGGTTCGCCCGCGCCAAATCCAAGCTGTCGGCCTTCGACCGCGCGCCGCGATGGACGCTGACCCGCGCGGGCGAGTTCGGACACGAGGACATCAAGCTGATGCGGCAGGCCATCGCCTATCATCGCCAGTCGGACCTGGGCCGGGCCCTGCCCGCCATTGACGGCGCGATCAGCCGACGCCCCAACGATGCATATCTGCACGATCTGCGGGGCCAGATCCTTCTGGAAAGCCGGCAGATCAAGCCCGCTGTCGCCGCCTATGCACGCGCCTCCAATCTGGCCCCGCAGAATGCGCTTATCCTCGGCTCTTACGGGCGGGCGCTTCTGGCGGATGGGCAGGTGCAAAGGGCCGCGGAAATACTCGAGCAGGCGCGCGCGCGCGACGGGCGCGACCTGCGTGTGCTGCGCGATCTGGCCGCCGCGCATGCGCGGCTGGGCAATAATGGCATGGCCTCGGTGGTGACCGCCGAGCGCTATGCCCTGGCTGGCCGGCTGGAGGATGCCGGCATCCATGCGCGCCGCGCCTCGGACCTTTTGCCGCGCGGGTCGGCGGCTTGGCAACGGGCGCAGGATGTGCTCTCTGCGGCGGATCGCGCCGCCAAAAACCGGAGATAGCCGCTCATGTTTCGCAGATTTCTCGCCGTCACCGGCCTCACGCTCGGCCTGGCCCTGCCCGCACAGGCGCTCGACCTCGATGATATGTCGAAGGCCGAACGCGACGCCTTTCGCGCCGAGGTCCGGGCCTACCTTCTGGACAACCCCGAGGTGATCATGGAAGCGGTTTCGGTTCTGGAATCGCGCGAGCAGCAGGCGCAGATGGCACAGGACCGCGATCTGATCGCCGCCAATCGCGATGCGCTGCTCAACAGCGATCATTCCTGGAGCGGCGGCAATCCGGATGGTGACATCACGCTGGTGGAATTCATCGACTACCGCTGCGGCTATTGCCGCCGTGCCTTCGACGAGGTGGAGCAACTTGTGGATATTGACGGCGATATCCGTCTGATCCTCAAGGAATTTCCGATCCTCGGTGAACAGAGCGAGATGGCCTCCCGTTTTGCCATCGCCACGCTGCAGGTGGCGGGTGATGACGCCTACAAGGCCGTGCATGACGCGCTGATGACCATGACAGGCCCGGTCAACGAGACAACGCTGCGCCGCCTCGCCGAGCCGCTGGGTCATGATGCCGATGCGATCATCGGCCAGATGCAGGACGAGGCCGTGAGCGACGTGCTCGCCGCCAATCGCCGGCTGGCCGCCAATCTGCAGATTTCCGGCACGCCCTCCTTCGTGATGAACGACGAGATGCTGCGCGGCTACCTGCCGCTCGAAGCCATGCTGCAACTGGTCGATGAGGTGCGCACCCAGTAAGGCAGGCCGGAAGCGCCCCGACGATCGCAATTTGACTGAAGGTTCTGACCAGCGCCCCTGCCCGCGGCATCTGCCCACGACCACGGCCCACGCGACCAGCGCGGAAAAGTGCCTGCGCTGCACATGGCAAAAGGCACAACGTTCGGACGTATCTGGCGGCCATGAAGCACCGCAGCCTCAGCGCGGGGAAGCGCCTTGGTCCCGGGCGACGTAAAGGGAGGGTGCTACCGTCCGCAAGGTGGCGAACACCGGCGGCAATCTCGATCACCCTCACGCAACCTGCACCAGGGCGCGCGTTGCTGGGCCGCGGCGCGGCGATGCGCGGCGGCCTGCGGGTTTTGCTCCGCGCCGGGGCCGGGAACGGCCGGGGGTGATCCAACCTGATCGGGAGCACTCCAGGGCCGGGAAATAACGGTTGACTGTGTGATCACCTCCATCCGAATGTTCGCATATCTCAGAGCAAGGGCAGTTCCGATGTTTCTCAGCCGCCGATCCATTCTTACCGCCGCTGCGCTCCTTGGCCTGACCTGCGCCCCGGCGTCGGCCCGGGACAACGCGCCGATCGTGGCCGCGGCGTCGGATCTGCAATTCGCCATCGAGGAGATCGCCGCCGCCTTTACGGCCGACACCGGCCTCACGGTGCGCCTCTCCATGGGTTCCACCGGCAATTTCGCCCGCCAGATCCGCCAGGGCGCACCCTTCGAGATATTCATGGCCGCCGATGAGCAATTCATCCTTGATCTGCACGCGGATGGCTTCAGCCCGGACAAGGGCGATCTCTATGCTGTTGGCCGGATCGTCCTGATGGTGCCGGACGGATCATCGCTGAAAGCGGATGAGCGCCTCGACAACCTGGCGGACCAGCTGGCCGCAGGGCAGATCAGCCGCTTCGCCATCGCCAACCCCGATCATGCGCCCTACGGGATGCGGGCTCGTGAGGCGCTTGTCACCCGCGGCATCTGGGAGGATCTGCAGCCCTTCATCGTGCTGGGCGAGAATGTCAGCCAGGCCGCCGCCTTCGCGCTTTCGGGCAATGCCGAGGGCGGTATCATCGCCTATTCTCTGGCGCTGTCGCCCGAGGTTGCGGCGCGCGGCACCTACGCGCTGATACCCGAGGATCGGCACGAGCCCCTGCGCCAGCGCATGGTGCTCCTGAATGGGGCCGGACCTGTGGCAAGGGCCTTCTACGCCTACATGACCGAGCCCGCGGCGCGCGAGATCATGGAACGATACGGCTTTGTCCTTCCGGAAGGCGAATGATCCATGGACTGGACGGCGCTCTGGCTCTCGATGCGATTGGCGGGATGGACCGTGGTGATCCTCTTGCCGGTGTCCATCCTGCTGGGCCGGTTCCTTGCCTACCGGCAGTTCAGGGGGAAGGGAGTGGCCGAGGCGCTTGTGATGTTGCCGCTGGTTCTGCCGCCCACGGTGCTGGGCTTCTACCTGCTGGTGGCCTTCGGGCGCAATTCGCCGGTGGGTGATCTGTGGCAGAACCTCTTTGGCCACCAGCTTGTCTTCACCTTTCAGGGGCTGTTGCTGGCGAGTGTGATCTTCAACCTGCCCTTCGCCATCCAGCCCGCGCAGCGTGGATTCGAAGCCGTATCGAAAGAGCTTCGCGACGCGGCCTCGTGCTGCGGCATGTCGCCTGCCCGCAAGCTGTGGCGGGTCGAGTTGCCGCTGGCCTGGCCCGGGGTGCTGACGGCCATGGTTCTGACCTTCGCCCACACGCTGGGCGAGTTCGGGATCGTTCTGATGGTCGGCGGCTCCATCCCCGGCGAGACGAAGACGATCGCCATCGCCATCTACGACCGTGTGCAGGGCTTCGATGATCAAGGCGCGGCGACCATGTCCGCGGTTCTCGTGGCGATTTCACTGAGCACCATCGCGCTGACATTCTGGCTGTCGGCGCGCATGGGGCGGAGATTGTCCTGATCATGCTGGAGGTGATGACACGCGCGACATCGCCCATCCCGCTGGACGTTGCGTTCCGCGTGGCACCGGGCGAGCTTCTGGCGCTGGTGGGTCATTCCGGATCGGGCAAGACCACGCTTCTGCGCAGCATCGCGGGGCTCTGGCACCCGCAGCAGGGGCGCATCGTCGTGAATGGCACCCCGTGGCTCGATACGGCATCGGGCCTCGATCTGCCCACCTATCGCCGCCGGGTGGGCTATGTCTTCCAGAGCTATGCGCTCTTTCCGCATATGACCGCGCTGGGCAATGTCATGGCGGCGATGGATGCGGCGGATGGCGACGAGGCGCAGCGCCTGCTGGCGCTCATGGGCCTTGGAGGTCTGGCCCGGCGCAGGCCCGCGGACCTGTCAGGCGGGCAGCAGCAACGTGTGGCGATCGCCCGGGCGCTCGCGCGGCGGCCGGAGGTGCTGCTCCTGGACGAGCCCTTCTCCGCGGTGGACAGGGCCACGCGCGAGGCGCTCCATGGCGAGATCATCGGCCTGCGCCAGCACCTTGCCATGCCGGTGGTTCTGGTGACCCATGACGTGAACGAGGCGCAGCTTCTGGCCGACCGGATGGTGGTGATCAAGGAGGGGCATGTGGTGCAGGAAGGCACCACGGCCGAGGTGATGAGCGATGCGGCCGCGCTACGGGCCATGGGCCTGCGGGAGGTGGCGGCGATGCTGCCCGCCATCGTGGGGGAGTATCAGGCGGATGGGCTGACACGGCTCGACACGCCAAGCGGGTCGCTCTTTCTGCCCGAAATCGATGCCGCACCGGGCACCGCCCTGCGGGTGCGCATCATGGCCCATGAGGTGATCCTGTCGCGCAGCCGGCCGGAGGGATTGTCCGCACAGACGATCCTTGAAGGGACGGTGGCGCGGATCATGCCGGGCGCGGGGCCGGGTGTGCTTGTGCATGTGGCGGTCGGAGAGCATGAAATCCTCGCCCGCATCACCCGCCGGGCGGCAGCGCAGATGGCGCTCGAGCCGGGCCAGCCCGTCCATGCCATTCTGAAAACCATGTCCGTCGCGCGCGACCATGTGGCCCCTGCCCGGACGAGGTGACCTGGCAGGGTGACCTGACGGGGCCGTCCCGCCTCCGGACGTATCGGCCACTTCTTCCCGAGGGAGCAGAATATCAAGCGGCGTTGCGAAATATCCGGCCCGATCCCGAGCGCGCAGTCCGGTTCCCACTCGGAGAACAATCAGGCCGACCGACGCTCGGGAACGAGCGTTTCTCACAAGCTCCGCCGACCTACCAACGCATTACAACCAATTTTTCTTCACCTGACACAAGAAGCCCTCTGGCGGCGTCGAGCCCTTTGCCGACGGTCAGGCGCACAGACCGAGGGCAGCGCTAACAGGCTGCTGAAAAAGTCCTGCGCATTTCCGTTTTGGCACAAAGAGCGGGAAACTGTTCCTCGCGAGGCCCCACAAGCCCTGGCCCGGGCGACCAGCCCGGGCGGCGCCCGACCCTCCCCCCGGGAGGGCGCATTGCAACGTTGCAAGAAGCACCACGGTCAGAGGGTCTTGGCTGCCATAAAGCGCCGTCGCCCCAGCGTTCCGAAGCGCCCACCCAGGGTCGGGCGCGGCCCTCCTCTCGCCGGAAAAACGGTGTGCGAGGAACAGTTTCCCTCGCTCTTGCAGGCGCGGCTACCCGCGCAGGGGCCAGCGGCGTTTCAGCCCCTGAATCACGCGCGACCACAGGCTCGGCTTGCGATAGGGGGTGACCGGCACAGGGGTCGGATCGAAGGCGGCAACTGAAAAATCCAGGGTCTCGGGCCCGAAGATCTGCCATGCGGCGCGCCTTGGATCGATGTCCCAGGTTTCGATCCGCCCCTGCGCCTGCAAGGCGGCGAGGCGCGGCGGCGAGAGCCGTTTCATCTGATCGTAGATGGCCTCGGCCTCCGCATCGGTGGCGGCCGCCTCCAGTGCTGCGCGCTGGGCCGCGATCGAGGCCCGCAACTTCTTCGGTGCCGGTTGCTGCGCGATGACGCGCCGCTTCTTCCAGACCCAGTGAGCGCCCGTCAGACCATCGAAATGGAGAACGCGCGTGTCGGGCAATTGCCCCTTCTTCAGCACCGGCTGGTTTGCGGGCGCATGAATGTCGGGCTCAATGCCCCGCCCCGGCCGATACGCGGATTTTCCCCCCGGATATCCGCTCAACCCCCGATCCAGAAAAGCCGATGCCGGGCCGTCGATGCCCGACAGACTGTCGTCGAGCTGTGGCGGAAAGGAGCGTCGGAATACCCCGTCGAATATATTGTCGGGATCGGGATCGGTCGCGTGAACACGTTCGGCCACGTCGACGAACAGCCAATCGACCGAACGGTCCACCTCGGCCAGAAGGGCGCTGATGGGGCGTTGCGACATCAGAAACTCATCTGCGTCGAGATGGAAGATCCAGTCCAGATCGGTCTCTTCAAGGACCCCCTCCAGCAACCGGCGCTGGCGGCCCGACGGCGGATTGGGCCGGTCATATCTGGAAGGCCCCCAGGTTTTTGATGTGACGGGAACGACCTGACAGCCCGGGACTTTCGCCAGACGCGCCTCGAGCGCCGGGTCGGGCGTGTCGAGATGCACGATCACGCGGTCGGCCCCGGCGAGCAGATGATGTGCGACGAAAGCCATGACGAGCTGTGGCGGCTCGCTGATCATCGCGGTGACGCCCCAACGACTGCCATTCTGCAAATTCTCGCTCATCGGCGCAGTAAGCGCAAAAGCCCTTTGACCGTCAACGAGAAAACATGCGGGGAGAACCGAACCGCCTTGGAAAGGGCTCGATTCGCGCTCTGTATCCCCGCTTGTGATCACACGATTTCACTGTGTGATCACAAATTGTCGATTTATCCCCGAAATCGCCATTTGCCGTTTATCTGCTGACAATGCTTGTGCCTATAAGGTGCCAAAGCAAGCAGAACGGGACAGTTTCATGAACATCCACGAATATCAGGCCAAGGCCCTGTTGCGCTCCTGCGGCGCACCGGTCTCGGACGGGCGCGTCGTGATGCGCGCCGAAGAGGCCAAGACCGCCGCCGGAGAGCTTGATGGCCCGCTCTGGGTCGTCAAGGCGCAGATACATGCAGGCGGCCGGGGCAAGGGCACATTCAAGGAGCCGGGTGCTGGCGAGGCGGGCGGTGTCCGTCTTGCCCGGTCGGTCGAGGAGGCCGCCGAAGAGGCAAAGCGCATGCTGGGCCGCACGCTTGTCACCAAGCAGACCGGCCCCGCGGGCAAGCAGGTCAACCGCATCTACATCGAGGACGGAGCGGGCATCGAGCGCGAGCTTTACCTCGCCCTTCTGGTGGACCGGCAAACGAGCCGCGTGAGTTTCGTGGCCTCCACCGAGGGCGGCATGGATATCGAGGAGGTCGCCGACAAGACCCCTGAGAAGATCCTGAGTTTCAGCATCGATCCCGCCACCGGCTACCAGCCCTTCCATGGCCGCCGCATCGCCTTCAATCTCGGGCTTGAAGGCAAGCAGATCAAGCAATGCGTGGCGCTGATGGGCACGCTTTACGACATGTTTCTCGGCAACGACATGGAGATGCTCGAGATCAATCCGCTCATCGTCACCGATACGGGCGATCTGAAATGCCTCGACGCAAAGATGGGGTTTGACGGCAACGCGCTCTATCGCCACCGCGACATTGCCGAATTGCGCGACACGACCGAGGAAGACCCCAAGGAACTGGAAGCCTCGAAATACGATCTCAACTATATCGCGCTTGATGGCGAGATCGGCTGCATGGTCAATGGCGCGGGGCTGGCCATGGCGACGATGGACATCATCAAGCTCTACGGCTCCGAGCCCGCCAACTTTCTCGACGTGGGCGGCGGGGCCACGAAGGAGAAGGTGACCGAAGCCTTCAAGATCATCACCTCCGACCCCAACGTGAAGGGCATCCTCGTGAACATCTTCGGCGGGATCATGCGCTGTGACGTGATTGCCGAGGGTGTCATCGCCGCCGTGAAGGAAGTGGGCCTCAAGGTGCCGCTGGTGGTCCGCCTCGAAGGCACGAACGTGGAGAAGGGCAAGGAGATCATCTCCACCTCCGGCCTCGACGTGATCGCCGCCGATAATCTGAAAGATGGTGCCGAAAAGATCGTGAAGGCTGTCAAAGGTTAATCGACGGGTGGGTGTCGACCCACCTTCCCCTCGAATTTGATAAGGAGAACGCCAATATGGCAGTCCTCGTAGACGAAAACACCCGTGTCATCTGTCAGGGCCTCACCGGCAGCCAAGGCACATTCCATTCCGAACAGGCCATCGCCTATGGCACCACGATGGTGGGCGGCGTCACACCCGGCAAGGGCGGCACCACGCATCTCGATCTGCCGGTGTTCAACTCGGTGCATGAGGCCATGCACGAAACGCAGGCCAATGCCAGCGTCATCTATGTGCCGCCGCCCTTTGCCGCCGACAGCATCCTCGAGGCGATAGATGCGGAAATGCCGCTCATCGTGTGCATCACCGAGGGCATCCCGGTGCTCGACATGATGCGCGTGAAGCGCGCGCTGGAGGGCACCACCTCCAAGCTGATCGGCCCCAACTGCCCCGGCATCATCACGCCGGACGCCTGCAAGATCGGCATCATGCCCGGCCATATCCACAAGCGCGGCTCCTGCGGGGTGGTCAGTCGCTCAGGCACGCTGACCTATGAGGCGGTGAAACAGACAACCGATGCCGGGCTCGGGCAATCCACCTGCATCGGCATCGGCGGTGATCCGATCAAGGGCACCGAACATATCGACGTGCTGGAATGGTTCCTCGCCGATGACGAGACCCAGAGCATCATCATGATCGGCGAGATCGGCGGTTCGGCCGAGGAAGAGGCGGCGCAGTTTCTCGCCGACGAGAAGAAGAAGGGGCGCTGGAAGCCCACAGCCGGGTTCATCGCCGGGCGGACCGCCCCGCCGGGGCGGCGCATGGGCCATGCGGGCGCCATCGTGGCGGGCGGCAAGGGCGGCGCCGATGACAAGATCGAGGCGATGAAATCCGCGGGGATCGTGGTGGCCGAAAGCCCGGCGGGGCTGGGCGAGGCCGTGCTCGAGGCCATCGGCTGACCGATGGCGGGCCGCATCATATCTGGCCTGTGGCGCGCGGCGGGCCGCAGGCTGGCCCTGCCGGCTTTGCAGATCGGCGGGCGCGTGCGATGAGCGAAACCGCACCTCTGGGGATGCGGCTCAAGCATCTCATCGCCACCTCGGCGTTGGCTGGGCCGGCGGCGCGGGCCCGGTATCTTGCGCGGCGCCTGAAGGGCGCGCGGCACCCAGAGCTTGGGCTGCTGCGCGAGGAGGATGCGATGATCGACATGGCCCTCGACCGGATGATCAAGCCGGACTGGGCCTGTGTGGATGTGGGCGGGCATCTCGGCTCGGTCGCATACCGCTTGCAGGCGCTCGCCCCCAAGGGCGTGTTGCACATCGTCGAGGCCAGCCCCTGGAAGGCGGCGATGCTCGCCCGGCGCTTCCCGAAGGCGGTGGTGCATCCCGTTGCCGTCTCCGACGCGGCGGGCGAGGTGAGCTTCTACGAGAACCTCACCCAGCCGGGTTTTTCATCGCTGGCCGACCGCAACACGCGCGGCGAAACCCGCGAGATTCGCGTGCCGGCGAAGCGGCTCGACGATCTGCTGGCGGATCTGCCCCGGGTCGATTTCATCAAGATCGATGTGGAGGGGTTCGAATTGCCCGCCCTCAAGGGCGCGGAAACCATCCTGCGCCGCGACCATCCGGTGATCCTCTTCGAGGCAGGCGCGCTTGACGATGCGACGATCGACGCGAGTGAGGCCGACGGCCTGTTCGACTGGCTGACAACAGCGCTGGACTATGACGTTTTCGCCGCGTTCGACCTGCATTACGCGCGCCCCGCGCTCAGCCCCGGGATGTTCACCTCTTATCGACGCTACCCCTTTCTGGCCTTCAATTACTTCGCGGTGCCGCGCGAGGCCGCCACCGAAACGCCGCAACACAGGAGTCCGACATGAACTTTCAGACAAGCGTCAAGACCTGCCTGACGGAGAAATACGCCACCTTCTCGGGGCGTGCCTCGCGGCCGGAATACTGGTGGTTCTATCTTGCGGTGTTCATCGGCGCGGTCATCGTGACGCTGACCGGGGTCCGCATGCTGTATGTGGTGTATGTGCTGGCGGTGATCGTGCCCATCACCGCCGCAGGGTGGCGGCGCCTGCAGGATACGGGGCGGCCCGGCTGGTATATCCTGACATTTCTGGCTGTTGCCGTGGTCTCGCTGCTCGTTGACCGGACCCTGCCTGACGCAGACCCCTTTGGCGACGGCGCGAGCGGTCTCGTCACGGAGGCGCCGACCGCGGCTCAGGTCCTGCTGGCGCTGGGGTTGAGCGTCCTTCAGCTGATTATCGCCCTGCTCTTGCTGTGGTGGCTCACCCGCCCGTCGCAACCCGAAACCAATGCCTATGGCCCGCCGCCGACAAAGTGAAACTGTGCCATCTTCTCCGGAGACAGATGAATGACCGACCAATCGCCCAATGATCAGTTCCATGCGTCGAGCTTCATGCAGGGGCATAATGCTGCGTATCTCGAGCAGCTCTATGCGCGCTACGCCAGTGATCCGGCCGCGGTGGACGAGGCCTGGCAAGCGTTCTTTGCCGGGCTTGGAGACAGCGACAGCGATGTCGAGAAAGAGGCGACAGGGCCAAGCTGGGCGCGCCCCGACTGGCCGCCGATGCCCGATGATGACCTGACCCATGCGCTCACGGGCGAATACCCGCCCGAGGACGCGCCGCCCGCCATGGCCCGCAAGATCAGGGACAAGGCCAAAGGGGCAGGCGCAAAGGTATCCGATGAAGCCGTGAAGCGCGCGGTTCTCGATTCGGTGCGCGCGCTCATGCTGATCCGCGCCTACCGCATCCGCGGCCATCTCATTGCCGAACTGGATCCGCTGGGGCTGCGCGACCACGGCTACCGCCCCGAGCTTGATCCGAAGAGCTATGGTTTCACCGAGGCCGATATGGACCGGCCCATTTTCATCGACAATGTGCTGGGTCTTCAGATCGCGAGCCTGCGCGAGATCATCGCCATCGTAAAACGCACCTATTGCGGCACCTTCGCGCTGCAATACATGCATATTTCCGATCCCGAACAGGCCTCGTGGCTGAAGGAGCGGATCGAAGGGTATGACAACGAAATCCGCTTCACCCGCGAGGGACGCAAGGCGATCCTCAAGAAGATGGTCGAGGCCGAAGGGTTCGAGAAATACCTGCATGTCAAATACATGGGCACCAAGCGCTTTGGCCTTGATGGTGGCGAAAGCCTTATCCCGGCGATGGAACAGGTCATCAAGCGCGGTGGGCAACTGGGCGTCGAGGAAATCGTCATCGGCATGCCGCACAGGGGCCGGCTCAGCGTGCTGGCCAATGTCATGGGCAAACCTTACCGCGCGATTTTCAACGAGTTTCAGGGGGGCAGCTTCAAGCCCGAGGATGTGGATGGATCGGGCGATGTGAAATATCACCTCGGCGCAAGCTCGGACCGCGAATTCGACGGCAACAGCGTTCACCTGTCGCTCACCGCGAACCCCTCGCATCTCGAGGCGGTGAACCCGGTGGTGCTGGGCAAGGTGCGTGCCAAGCAGGATCAGTGGAATGACGCTGAGCGCACCAGGGTCCTGCCGATCCTGCTGCATGGCGATGCGGCCTTTGCGGGCCAGGGGGTCGTCGCGGAATGTTTCGGCCTCTCCGGCCTCAAGGGCCACAAGACCGGCGGCACGATGCATATCGTCGTCAACAACCAGATCGGTTTCACCACCGCGCCGCATTTCAGCCGCTCCAGCCCCTATCCCACCGATATCGCGCTGATGGTCGAGGCGCCCATCTTTCATGTGAACGGCGATGATCCGGAGGCGGTGGTGCATGCCGCGCGGGTGGCCACGGAGTTTCGCCAGAAATTCCACAAGGATGTGGTGATCGACATCATCTGCTACCGGCGCTTTGGCCACAATGAGGGGGATGAGCCGATGTTCACCAACCCCATCATGTATAAAAAGATCAAGACCCAGAAGACCACCCTCGCGCTCTATACTGATCGGCTGGTCAAGGATGGCCTCATCCCCGAGGGCGAGATCGAGGACATGAAGACCGAATTTCAGGCCTTCCTTGCCGATGAGTTCGAAGCCGGCAAGGAGTACCGCCCCAACAAGGCGGACTGGCTGGATGGCAAATGGTCTCATCTCGACCGCAAGGACGAGGACTACCAGCGCGGGGAGACCGCCATCAAACCCGAGACCATGGCCGAGATCGGCCGGGCGCTGAGCACGGCGCCACCGGATTTCGCATTGCACAAGACCGTCGCACGCCTGCTGGAGACCAAGGCGAAGATATTCGAGACCGGCAAGGGCTTTGACTGGGCCACGGCCGAGGCGCTGGCTTTCGGCTCGCTGATGACAGAAGGCTATCCGGTGCGCCTCTCGGGGCAGGACAGCGCCCGGGGCACGTTCAGCCAGCGCCACTCAGCGCTGATCGATCAGGATACCGAAGAGCGTTACTACCCGCTCAATCACATCCGCGAGGGCCAGGCGCAATACGAGGTCATCGACTCGATGCTCTCGGAATATGCGGTGCTGGGCTTCGAGTATGGCTACAGCCTCGCCGAGCCAAATGCGCTCACGCTCTGGGAAGCGCAATTCGGCGATTTCGCCAATGGCGCGCAGATCATGTTCGACCAGTTCATCTCCTCGGGTGAGAGCAAATGGCTGCGCATGTCGGGCCTTGTCTGCCTTCTGCCCCATGGCTACGAGGGCCAGGGCCCCGAGCACAGCTCCGCCCGGCTGGAGCGGTTCCTGACCATGTGCGGGCAGGACAACTGGATCGTGGCCAATTGCTCGACGCCGGCCAATTACTTTCACCTCCTGCGCCGGCAATTGCACCGGACCTTCCGCAAGCCGCTCATCCTGATGACGCCGAAATCGCTTCTGCGCCACAAGCTCTGTGTTTCGGTCGCCGAGGATTTCACCACCGGATCCTCCTTCCACCGGGTGCTGTGGGACGATGCACAATATGGCAATTCCGATCTGGTGCTGAAGCCCGACGAGGAAATCAGGCGCGTGGTCATGTGCTCGGGCAAGGTCTATTTCGACCTGCTGGAGGAGCGTGACAAGCGCGGGCTTGACGATGTCTATCTGATGCGCTTCGAGCAGTTCTACCCCTTCCCTGCGCAATCGGCCGTGAAGGAATTGAGCCGCTTCAAGAGTGCCGACATGGTCTGGTGCCAGGAAGAGCCCAAGAACCAGGGGGCCTGGTCCTTCATCGAGCCCAATATCGAATGGGTGCTGAGCCGGATCGACGCCAGCAACACGCGCCCGCTCTATGCCGGGCGCCCCGCCGCCGCCTCGCCCGCAACGGGGCTCGCCAGCCAGCACAAGGCACAACAAGAGGCGCTGGTGAATGCCGCGCTGACCATCGAAGGAAAGTAACCGATGAGCACCGAAATTCGTGTCCCCACGCTGGGCGAATCCGTCACCGAAGCAACCGTGGCCACATGGTTCAAGAAACCCGGCGACGCCGTCCAGGCCGATGAAATGCTCTGTGAACTCGAGACCGACAAGGTCACCGTCGAGGTGCCGTCGCCTGCCGCCGGCACCCTGGGCGAGATCGTCGCAGCGGAAGGCGAGACAGTGGGCGTGGATGCGCTTCTGGCAACACTCACCGAAGGGCAAAGCGCGGAAAGCAAGCCCGAGGCCGCGCCCGATGCGAAGGTGACATCCGAGGCGCCCGAGGCCACGCAAGCGCCCGCCGGCGCAGCGAACACCATCGATGTGATGGTCCCCACCCTGGGCGAAAGCGTGTCGGAGGCCACTGTCGCCACCTGGTTCAAATCCGTGGGCGAGAGCGTGTCGGCCGATGAGATGCTCTGCGAGCTCGAGACCGACAAGGTCTCGGTCGAAGTGCCTGCCCCCGCTGCGGGCACGCTGACCGAAATCTTCTTCCCCGAAGGCGAGACGGTGCAGGCCGGCGGCAAGCTGGCAGCCATGTCCACCGGCAATGCGGCACCCGCCGCCGCGCCCAGCCTCGCGCAGGCCACCGGGCCCAAGGGCGGCAAGGATATCGAGCACGCCCCTTCCGCGAAGAAGGCCATGGAAGAAGCCGGGCTGACGCCTGATCAGGTCAAGGGCACAGGCCGCGACGGGCGCGTCATGAAAGAGGATGTGGCGCAGGCAAAGGCAGCACCCGCCCCCGAGGGCACCAGAGCGGACAGCACCGAGGAGGCACGCGTAAGAACGCCCCGTGCGCCCGTGCCCGCAGATGATGCGGCGCGCGAGGAACGGGTGAAGATGACGCGGCTGAGACAGACCATCGCCCGCCGCCTCAAGGACAGCCAGAACACCGCCGCCATGCTCACCACCTATAACGAGGTGGACATGAGCGAGGTGATGGCGCTGCGCAACCGATACAAGGACGAGTTTCTCAAGAAACACGGCGTGAAGCTGGGGTTCATGTCCTTTTTCACCAAGGCCTGCTGCCACGCCCTGCGCGAGGTGCCCGAGGTCAATGCCGAGATCGACGGCACGGATATCGTCTACAAGAACTTCGTGCATATGGGCATCGCCGCCGGCACCCCCACGGGCCTTGTCGTGCCGGTGATCCGCGATGCTGACTCGATGAGTTTTGCCGCCATCGAAAAGGCCATCGCCGAAAAAGGCGCCCGCGCGCGCGACGGCAAGCTCAGCATGGCCGAGATGCAGGGCGGCACCTTCACCATCTCCAATGGCGGCGTCTATGGCTCGCTCATGTCCTCGCCCATCCTCAACCCGCCGCAATCGGGCATCCTCGGCATGCACAAGATCCAGGAACGCCCGATGGTGGTGAACGGCGAGATCAAGGCCCGCCCGATGATGTATCTCGCGCTCAGCTATGATCACCGCATCGTCGACGGCAAGGGCGCGGTCACCTTCCTCGTGCGGGTGAAGGAGGCGCTCGAAGACCCCCGCCGCCTGCTGATGGACCTCTGAGGCGCGTGTCCGACCGGCGCGGCATCCTGGCGGTCTCGGCCGCGCTCGGCCTCACGG
>SLDH01000205.1 GCA_007125415.1 Roseovarius sp. | reverse complement strand
TGAACGGTGACCTTCTCGAGGTGCGGTGCATCTGGCCATAGTTAGGTCCTCACAAGCACGAACAAGAATAAAGTGATCGTCGGCTTACCTTGCCCACGGGGGCCTTCAGTCCCGCGTCACTGTAATCCGCGGCGGTATGAGATCGGCCAGCCCCGAAAAGGTTAGCTACCAGCCGATCTCTGCTTTCGTTCCACCCGGGAGAAATTTTGCCCCGAACGGGAGGATTTATCCCCCCACTCGGGAGGAACTATCCCCCGAGGGACAACACACTCTAAAGTCACCTCAACTACACCCGCTCGTAGCGCCGCATGTGTTGCACTTCATGCAGGTTCCATTGCGCACCAATGTGTAATTGCCGCATTCGCCACAGGGGTCTCCCTCATATCCTTGCATCTTGGCGCGTGTGCGCAGGTCCATCGGGGCGACAGTCAGCGTTTCGGTTTCTGTCGTGTGCATCGCCATCGCAGAGCTGCCATCTGTTGCGAGCGCGCTCACTGTTGACTGCCCGCCCTGCAAAACCCTGAGTTCCTGCGGCATCCGTTTGCGGAGGTAGCCAGTCGAGCTGATCTGCCGCAGAACTTCGAGTGACCGAGACGCTGCAGCATCGGAAGGCTCGGCAATATTGGGTTGGCCCTCTGTTTCGCCAGCGCCCAGATCATCGAACGCGGTTCCTGCTGGCTTCACATGGGCCAGATCGGTTCTGTCCAGATAGCTTACTGCCAATTCGCGGAAGATGTAGTCGAGGATTGAGGTCGCATTCTTGATCGAATCGTTCCCCTGCACCATGCCTGCTGGTTCGAACCTGGTGAAGGTGAAGGCATCGACAAATTCTTCCAGCGGCACACCATATTGCAGGCCGACAGACACGGCGATGGCGAAATTGTTCATCATCGCCCGGAAGCCCGCGCCTTCCTTGTGCATGTCGATGAAGATCTCGCCCAGCTTGCCGTCGCCATATTCGCCGGTGCGCAGATAGACCTTGTGGCCGCCAACGATGGCTTTCTGCGTGTAGCCCTTGCGCCGCTCGGGCAGCTTCTCGCGGTGGCGCCGGATCACTTCCTTGACGATCACCTTCTCTACGATCTTCTCGGCGAGCACTTGTGCCTTTTGCTGCGGTGTGCCGGATTCCATCACCTCCTCGGCCTCTTCGTCATCCTCGATCAACGCAGCAGCCAGAGGCTGCGACAGCTTGGAGCCGTCCCGATAGAGCGCATTGGCCTTGATCCCAAGGCTCCATGACAGTTCATAGGCGGCGAGAGTTTCCTCGATTGTCGCAGAATTGGGCATGTTGATAGTCTTGGAGATCGCCCCCGAAATGAAGGACTGCGCGGCCGCCATCATGTGAATATGGCTTTCGACCGACAGGTAACGCTTTCCGGTCTTGCCGCACGGGTTTGCGCAATCGAAAACCGACAGGTGCTCCGGCTTCAGATGTGGTGCGCCTTCGAGTGTCATGGTGCCACAGACATGATCGTTCGCCGCATCAATCTGTGCGCGATCAAAGCCCAGATGCCGCAACAGGTCGAAACCGGGGTTGTTCAGTTCTGACGCCGGTATACCGAGTGTCTCGCGGCAGAATGCCTCGCCAAGTGTCCACTGGTTGAAAACAAAGCGGATATCGAATGCTGACGGCAAGGCCGTTTCGATCTTGGCAATCTCGGCTGGGCCGAAGCCGTGACCTATCAGGCTGGTATGATTGATCCCGGGTGCTTGCCCGAGCGACCCATGCCCGACCGCATGCGCGATGATCTCGCCGATCTCCGACTCCCGATAGCCCAGTTTCCGCAGCGCGGCCGGCACCGACTGGTTTATGATCTTGAAATAGCCCCCACCAGCGAGTTTTTTGAACTTCACCAGTGCGAAATCAGGTTCAATGCCTGTCGTGTCACAATCCATCACCAGACCGATCGTCCCGGTCGGCGCGATAACGGTTGCCTGCGCATTCCGGTAGCCATGCTTTTCGCCCAGGCTCAGCGCTTCGTCCCAGGATGCGCGGGCCAGTTCGACGAGCCGCGTATCAGGGCAGCCAGCGGCATGAAGGGCCACGGGTGCCACATTCACCCCTTCAAAATCGGCTTCGCCATAGGCCGCGCGCCGATGGTTGCGGATCACTCGCAGCATGTGATCGGCGTTCTTCTGGTAGCCTGGGAAGGCACCCAACTCGCCCGCCATCTCGGCAGAAGTTGCGTAGCTGACCCCCGTCATCAGCGCTGTCAGCGCACCACACAGCGCGCGGCCCTCTGTTGAATCGTAGCCATAGCCCATATTCATCAGCAAACCGCCGATATTGGCATAACCCAGACCCAGCGTCCGGAACTCATATGACCGCTGCGCGATTTCCTTGGATGGAAATTGCGCCATCATCACACTGATTTCCAGGGTGATCGTCCAAAGGCGGGTCGCGTGCATATAGGCTTCGGCGTCGAATTTCTGACCGTCATAGAACTTCAAAAGGTTCATGGAGGCCAGATTGCACGCGGTGTCGTCCAGAAACATGTATTCCGAGCAGGGATTCGAGCCGCGGATCGCGCCATCGGCCGGGCAGGTGTGCCAGGCATTGACTGTGTCATGGAACTGGATCCCCGGATCGGCGCAGGCCCATGCGGCATGGCCAACCTGATCCCACAGCTCGCGCGCCTTGATGGTTTTTGCAACCTTGCCATCCGTACGGCGCAGAAGTTCCCAATCCGCGTCATCCTTCACTGCCTGCAGGAACGCATCCGTCACCCGCACCGAGTTGTTGGAGTTCTGGCCCGAAACAGTCACATAGGCTTCCGAATCCCAGTCCGTATCATAGGTCGGAAATTCGATACTGTCGTAGCCCTGCCGCGCATATTGCAGCACCCGACCAACATAGGTTTCGGGGATCATGGCCTTTTTCGCGGCTCTGATCGCCGATTTCAGTGCCGCGTTCTTGGCTGGGTCAACGGCATCCTCCGTGCTGCCGTCCCATGCCCGGATCGCGCCGAAAATATCATTCAGACGCGCTTCGTGCGCTTTGGAGCCAGCAACAAGCGAGGCGACTTTCTGCTCTTCAATCACCTTCCAGTTGATGAATTCCTCGATATCGGGATGGTCCATGTCACAAATGACCATCTTGGCCGCGCGGCGCGTGGTCCCGCCCGACTTGATCGCGCCAGCGGCCCGATCACCGATCTTGAGAAAGCCCATCAACCCGGAGGATTTACCGCCGCCCGACAGTTTCTCACCTTCACCGCGCAGTGAGCTGAAATTGGTCCCGGTACCGGACCCATATTTGAACAGGCGCGCCTCACGCACCCAGAGATCCATTATGCCGCCGTCATTGACCAGATCATCGCTGACACTCTGGATGAAACAGGCATGCGGCTGAGGGTGTTCATAGCTTGATTTCGATTTCACCAGCTTGTGCGTGAACGGGTCGACATAGAAATGGCCCTGGCTTGGCCCGTCAATGCCATAAGCCCAGTGCAGGCCAGTGTTGAACCATTGCGGGCTGTTCGGGGCTGCCATCTGCGCAGCAAGCATGAAGCGCATCTCGTCAAAATAGGCCTGTGCAGCGGCCTCTGTCCCAAAATAGCCGCCTTTCCAGCCCCAGTAACACCATGCCCCGGCCAGCCGGTCGAACACCTGCCGCGCTGATGTTTCGCCGATATAGCGCTCCTCTTCCGGCAAGGCCTTCAGTTCGGCCTCATCCGCGACAGAGCGCCAGAGAAACTCGGGAACCCCTTCTTCGGCAACGCGCTTCAGGCGCGCTGGCACGCCTGCCTTGCGGAAATATTTCTGCGCGATCACGTCCGATGCGACCTGGCTCCAGCCGGTTGGCACTTCGACAGCCGCGTTGTGAAACACAACGGTCCCGTCAGGGTTGCGGATTTCGGAGACAGTTGTCGTGAACTCCAGAGCCGCATAGGCGTCTTTTCCCTCGGTTGTGAAATGCCGTTCGATGATCATCTGCCAGATGCCCCTCTGTTTATGTTTAACCTGAACGTCCCGGGCATGCCCGGTTGAGTGTCGTCTGAGCCAGGAGCAAGAACAACCAAACCACACGCATCCGCGTTTGCCAGGATGACACCCTGAGACTGTGTTTTCGTAATCCTTGCCCGGTCCCCGTCTGAGATGCGATACTCCGCTTACCAGATATAGTGGGTGGCCCGTGCTGGGACACAATCTGGCGTATTCATGGGGTGTTCGTCAACGGGAATTTTTGCAACTAGACGA
>SLDH01000153.1 GCA_007125415.1 Roseovarius sp. | reverse complement strand
GTCATGAATGCGTTGCGGCGCGCCATCAAGGCCACGACCGATTGGACGATGGTGCCGGCCGATGCCTATCTCGAAGGCGAGGCGGTGATGCGCGTGGAGGGGCGGGTTGCCTTTCGGGGCTGGCGGATTGCCAGCTTCACCAGCTATGCCTCGGTGCGCGAAAAGGTGAACGGATTTCTGGCATTGGAAATCATGGGGTTCGCGATCCTTCTCGCGCTGGCCTTTTACTTCATGAACCGCAAGACAACCTTCCGCATGGCGGTCTTCGAGCGGGAATCGGCAGAGCTTCGCGCATTGAACGCCCGCCTCCAGCGGGAAATCGCCGAACGCCGGCGCGTGCAGGAGAACCTTGCCGTGGCCGAACAGACGCTTGCCCAAAGCTCCAAGCTGGCGGCTCTGGGAGAGATGTCAGCGGCGGTGAGCCACGAGTTGAACCAGCCGCTCGCGGCCATGAAGACCTATCTGGCGGGCGCGCGGCTGCTGCTCAAGCGTAACCGGCCCGAAGAGGCGGTCGGCAGCTTCCAGCGGATCGACGATCTGATCGAGCGTATGGGGGCCATCACCCGGCAGCTCAAGAGCTATGCGCGGCAGGGCGGGGGTGAGTTCAAGCCTGTGGACATGGGCAATGCACTATCATCCGCGCTGTCGATGATGGAGCCGCAACTGCGCCAGCGGCAGGTGAAGATCGACCGTGCAATCCCGCCCGAGCCGGTGCTGGTGATGGGCGACAGCATCCGCATCGAACAGGTGATGATCGACCTTTTGCGCAATGCTCTGGACGCCACCCGTGATGTGCCCAATGCCGAGATCTCGATCCTGCTCGCAAAGGGCGAAACCGCGATCCTCACGGTGCGCGACAATGGTCCCGGCATCGAGGATCTCGATAGCCTGTTCGAGCCGTTCTACACCACCAAGCAGCCCGGGGACGGGGTCGGCTTGGGCCTTGCGATTTCCTCGGGGATCGTGAACGATCTGGGGGGCCGCCTGACCGCGCGCAACGCGGCGGCGGGGGGGGCTGTATTCGAGGTGCAACTCCCCATCTATTCGGAAGAGACCCGTGCAGCGGAGTAGCAAACCATGCCAAGCGCCATGAAAATCGCCATCGTCGATGACGAGAGGGACATGCGTCAATCCATCAGCCAGTGGCTGGCCCTCTCGGGCTATGATACCGAGGCCTTCGCTTCAGCGGAGGATGCGTTGAAGGTGCTGGGCCCCGATTATCCCGGCATTGTCGTGACCGATATCAAGATGCCGGGCATGGACGGAATGCAATTTCTCAAGAAACTGATGAGCACCGATAGCAGCCTGCCGGTCATCATGATCACCGGGCATGGTGATGTGCCCGTGGCGGTGGAGGCGATGCGTATCGGCGCCTATGACTTTCTCGAAAAGCCCTTCAACCCCGACCGCATGACCGAACTGGCCAAGAAGGCGACGGCGGCGCGTCGCATGACCCTCGATTCACGTGCCCTGCGGCGCGAGTTGTCCGAGGGCGGGCAGATGATGAAAAAGCTGATCGGCTCCAGCGGGGCGATGGAGCGGCTCAGGGAAGACATCCTCGATCTGGGGCAGGCCGATGGCCATGTGCTCATCGAAGGCGAGACCGGCACCGGCAAGACGCTCGTGGCCCATGCGCTGCACGCGGTCGGTGCGCGGGCGGGCAAGCGTTTCATGCTCCTGTCCTGTTCAGGCTTCGAAGACGACGCCCTGATCCGGCGGCTTTTCGGGCCGATGCAGCCCGAGGACAGCCGCTTGCCCGCGGTGGAGGAGGCCCGCGGCGGCACCCTTGTGCTCGAGGATATCGAAGCGCTGAGCGAAACCGCCCAGGCCAAACTTCTGGCCTTCATCAACGAGGAAGGCACCCCCCCAGAGACCCGGATCGTGGCGGTCTGCAACATGCAAGAGCAGGATCGCACCTGCGAGGATGCGTTGCGCGCCGATCTCTTCTATCGGCTGGCGGCTTTGCGCATCATCGTGCCGCCGCTGCGTCAGCGCGGCGAGGATATCCTGACCCTGTTCACACAGTTCAGCGAGGACTATGCCGATGATTACGGCTGCGCCGCTCCTCAGGTCACGGCGCAGGAGGCCGCCCAGCTCTTGCAGGCGCCCTGGCCCGGCAATGTGCGCCAGTTGCACAATGTCGCCGAGCGGGCCGTGCTGCAGGAGCGGCGCGGCAGCGGCACGATCGCCTCTCTGCTGATGACCGACAATCAAGAGATGCAGCCGGTGATGACCACTGAAGGAAAACCTCTCAAGGAATATGTCGAGGCATTCGAGCGGATGCTGATCGACAACACGATGCGCCGTCACAAGGGCTCCATTGCCTCGGTCATGGACGAACTCTACCTGCCGCGCCGGACACTGAACGAGAAGATGGCAAAATACGGGCTGCAACGGTCGGATTACACGGGGTGAAACTGCCGATCTTTCGGGCAGTTGCTCCTGTGCGTGCGTGCCTGCGGAGATTAGCCATTGTCTTTTGTGATCATTCGCCACTAAGGTGAGCAGAAGGCTGGGTATATGAAACGCCCTCCCTGAAAGTTTCGCTGTACCAGAGCGGCGCGGACCGCGCTTTCGCCATATGGCACAGACCGATCAGGTTCTGACAGGACCAAACATATACCTGAGCCCGTGAGCGAGCACAGGTTTCGCATGGGCATCTCCGTCGAGATGCTGGAGAAGAAGAACCGCGATGCAACGCGCGAACAGGACATATATCCGAGCAGAGGTGGCGTTTTGCGCGCGCTTTCTGCTGCGCGCCATCGCCCTCAGAATAAACCCCCGACAATGTCTTGCCCTGCCCGGGCAGGCCGCATTGCTGCGGGTGATACGGACAACATGGCCAAGAAAATGCTTATCGATGCCACCCACGCGGAAGAAACCCGCGTTGTGGTGGTGGACGGAAACAAGGTTGAGGAGTTTGACTTTGAATCCGAAAACAAACGCCAGCTAGCCGGGAATATCTATCTTGCAAAGGTAACACGGGTCGAGCCGTCGCTTCAGGCGGCTTTCGTGGATTACGGTGGCAATCGCCACGGCTTCCTTGCATTCTCGGAAATTCATCCCGACTACTATCAGATTCCCGTTGCCGACCGCGAGGCGCTGCTCGAGGAAGAGCGTGCCTATGTCGAGGCGCTCGAGGCGCGCAACGAGGAGGAAGATAAACCGAAGCCCAAGCGTCGCAGTCGCGCGCGCGCCAAACCCCAGGCCGAGAAGACCGAGGCCGGGGATGCGGTGGTCACCGCCGATGCCGCGATCACGGGGATGGAGACAATCGACCTTGACGGGGAGGGCACGGAAGACCCTGCCGAAGCGGGCGACGATATCGAGGGCCTGTCTCCGATGGAAACCGTGGCGGAGACGCCTGTGGAGGAACCCGAAACCGATGACGCGCCCGCTGAACCTCGCGGCAGCGCTGCCGAGGCGGACGCGCAGGAGGGGGATGCGGATGAGGATGACGCGCCCGCAAGATCCCGCTCTGCCGCCGCCGACAGGGATGACGACATCGAATCGGTTGCCGATGACGACGATGCCGATGAGATCCGCCTGCCGCGCAAGCCGCGCCCGCGCCGCTACAAGATCCAGGAGGTCATCAAGGTTCGCCAGATCCTGCTGATCCAGGTCGTCAAGGAAGAGCGCGGGAACAAGGGTGCGGCGCTGACCACCTATCTCAGTCTCGCCGGGCGCTACTGCGTGCTCATGCCCAACACCGCGCGCGGTGGTGGCATCTCGCGCAAGATCACCAATGTGGCCGACCGCAAGAAGCTCAAGGAGATCGCCAACGAGATCGAGGTGCCCCGCGGCGCAGGGCTGATCGTGCGCACCGCCGGCGCGAAACGGACGAAATCGGAGATCAAGCGCGATTACGAGTATCTTCAGCGCCTCTGGGAACAGATTCGCGAGTTGACGCTCAAGAGCATCGCGCCCGCCAAGATCTACGAGGAGGGCAACCTGATCAAACGCTCGATCCGCGATCTCTACAATCGCGAGATCGACGAGGTTCTGGTGGAGGGCGAGCGCGGTTACCGTATCGCCAAGGACTTCATGAAGATGATCATGCCGTCCCACGCCAAGAACGTGAAACACTACCAGGAGGGTTTGCCGCTTTTCGCGCGCTTTCAGGTGGAATCCTACCTGTCGGGCATGTTCAATCCCACGGTCCAGCTCAAGTCCGGCGGCTATATCGTGATCGGCGTGACCG
>SLDH01000138.1 GCA_007125415.1 Roseovarius sp. | reverse complement strand
TGGTAGGGCATGCGGGTCGTGTCGGCGTTCCATGTCATCATGTCGTTGGGGCTCGGGTCTTCTCCCATCATCGTCTCGCGGATCATCCGCGACCAGACCAGATCGTTGGAGCGCAGCATGGTGAAGGCCCCGGCCATCTGCTGCCCGTCCAGATAACCCTGATGCCACATCAGATCCTCCAGCAGCGCGACCTGCGCTTCTGACACGAAGAGCGCCAACTCTCCCGCCTCGGAAAAATCCACCTGCGCAGCCAGCAGCGTCATGCTGGCAAGGCGGGTGTCACCCGTGCGCGCCATCGCCGCGGCCAGGATCGCCAGCAATGTGCCCCCAAGGCAATAACCAGCAGCATGAATGTGCTCCGACCCGGTGATGGCCCCGATCGCATCCAGCGCCATGCGTGGGCCCTGTGCGAGATAATCCTCCATCCCGAGATCGCTGTCTTCCGCGCCGGGGTTGCGCCACGACAGGATGAAGACGGTATGTCCCTGGTCGACCAGCCAGCGCACCATCGAGTTATGGGCCGACAGATCGAGGATGTAGTATTTCATGATCCACGCGGGCACGATCAGAATGGGCTCGGGGTGCACGGCCTCGGTGGTCGGGCTGTACTGGATCAGTTCGGCCAGATGGCTGCGCGCCACCACCTTGCCCGGGGTGGCGGCAAGGCCATGACCGACCCGCAAGGCATCAGGCGTCTCCGGCTCCTGCGTTTGCGAGCTGGCCCCAGCGACGCCTTTCGCCATGCCCTTCAACAGGCTTGCGCCTTGCGTCTCCCTGGCGCGGGCCAGAACTTCGGGATTGAGATGCGGGAAGTTCGACGGGGCGACCATGTCGAGCGCCTGCCGGACCGCGAAACTCAGCGCAGCTTCGTTGGTCGATGACATGCCGCGCACATTCGTGGTGGCCGCCTCCCACCAGTCTTCGGTCAGCAGAAAGCTCTCGCGCAGCAGCGAAAAGGGTAGCCTGTTCCACGCGGCGTCATCAAAGCGCCGGTCCGCTGCGCGCTGTGCGCGGCCCTCCGGGTTCAAGGCGCGATGCGTGGCGACGACGGGCGCGCTTAGCGCCATTTCCATCAAGTTGGCCTGTTTTCCGGGGGCCGTGGAAAGATGCAGTGACCAATCCGTAAGTGCCGAGACAAGCACGGAAGGGGCGATACCGCCTGTGCTCCGCGAGATCATCGCCCGCGCCGTGCGGTCCAGCGCATCGTGATGGTTGGATTTGGTGGCCAGGCTTTCGTTCTCATGCTTCATCTCTCATCCTCGTCTTGTACTCCCATCTGTTGGATAAGGAGCGGATGTAACGCTTCGATTACACTTGGGCTGTCAATGACATGCCTCGGCCGTCTCCCGGTCGCGGACCAGCCTAGCTGCCCTGCCATGCCTCAAAAGCCGGAAATGACCGCGCAAGCCGAATGGCGTTCGGGCGCGGCGCGCCCTGCCCATCGTGGCATCACCTGTCTTCCGACTGGTCAGAATGGAGGCATGCCGCGCATCGGCAGCCTGCCCTTCTTGTGCGCCTCAGCTCTTGACGAAAAGCTGGCGCGGGACGTCGCAGAGCGCCTCGGCGGGGCCATTCTCGGTGATCAGGATGGTCTCGGTGGTCTCAAGCCCCCATGTTTCCATCCAGAGCGCGGGCATGAAATGAAAGACCATGCCGGGCTCGAGCACCGTGCTGTCCTCGGTGCGGATCGAGGCGGTGCGCTCGCCCCAGTCGGGCGGATAGCTGCAACCGACCGCATAACCCATGCGCCCCTCACGGTTGATACCGTAGCGCGCCAGCACGCCGAGGAAGGCCGAGGCGATGTCGCAGGTGCGGTTGCCGGCACACGCCGCTTCGAGCGCCGCGTTGATGCCTTCGACCTGCGCCTTTTCGGCCTCGCGCATATCGGCCGGAGGCGTGCCGAGAAACACTGTTCGGCAAATCGGCGCGTGATAGCGGCGATAGACGCCCGAGAGCTCGAAGAAGGTGGCCTCGCCTGCCTTCATCGGGTTGCCGTTCCATGTCAGATGTGCGGCGGTGGCATCCTCGCCCGAGGGGGTGAGCGGCGCGATGGCGGGATAATCGCCCCAGATGTCCCCCACACCGGTGATGCCCGCATGGTAGATATCGGCCACCAGATCGTTCTTGCGCAGGCCCGGTGCGGCACGCTCGACCGCGGTGGTGATCACCTTTTCGGAAATGCGCGCAGCATTGCGGATGAAGGTGATTTCCTCGTCTGATTTCACCAGCCTCTGCCAGTTGACCAGTGCCGTGGCATCGACGATCCGTGCGTCGGGCAGGGCCTTGCAGAGCACCGCATGAGCCTTGGCCGAGTAATAGTAATTCTCCATCTCCACACCAATGCGCGCCTTTTCCATCCCCATCGCGCGCAGGTGCCCCGCGAGATCCTGCATCGGGTGACGCTCGGTGCTCTGGACGAAGGAATCGGCATAGCCGAGGATCCGCTCGTCCGCCATCCAGCAGGTGCGCCGCCCGCCCAGCATGTCCATGTAGCGGCCCCACCAGACCGGATCACCCTCCAGTGTCAGGATCACGCCCTGATGCACGTAAAAGGACCAGCCGTCATAGGCGGTCAGCCAGTGCTGGTTCGACGGGTCGGTGACAAAAAGGCAATCGAGCCCGGCGGCCTGCATCGCGGCGCGGGTTTTCGCGATGCGGCGGTCGAACTCGGCGCGGGAGAAGGGGAGGTCTTTCTGGGTCATGATGCTGCGCCCTTGTCGTTCGTGATGGCACGCAGGTTGACGACAGATCGGGGGCTTGCACAAGCACAAAGCTTCTGTCAGCGCTAGGCGGAGGTTGACAGCAAGGGCAGATGATGCGGGTGGGTGCCTATCAATGCGCCGCAGGGCGGGTGGATCCGCAGACGCGGCTGGATCAGTTGCGCGCGCAGGCGGCCGGGCTTGATCTGCTGGTCTGCCCCGAGCTTTTCCTGTCGGGCTACACGCCGGCCTCTGCGAAACTCGCCGAGCCGCAGGGCGGGCCCTTCGGGCAGGCCGTGGCGCGCATCGCCCGTGATGCGGGAACGGCGATTGCCTATGGTTATCCCGAGAAGGACGGCGCGTGCGTCTATAATGCCGCAGCGCTCTACGACGCCCACGGTCGCTTGCTTGCCAATCATCGCAAGACGATCATGGCACCCGGCAGCTTCGAGCATGCGGCCTTTGCGCGCGGCAGGGGGCTGACCTTCGCTGATCTGGGCGGATGGCGGGTGGCGATGATTATCTGCTATGAGGTCGAATTTCCCGAAATTCTGCGCGCTGCGGCGCGGCAAGGCGCGGCATTGATCATCGTGCCCACGGCGCTGGGCGCGGATTGGGGAGTGGTTGCCGAGCGGGTGGTGCCGACCCGTGCATTTGAAAACGGGGTCTGGATCGTCTATGCCGATCACGCGGGTGCCGCGGAGGGGCTGCGCTTTTACGGGGGCAGCACGATCGCCGGGCCGGATGGCACGCGCCACGCCGCCGCAACTGGGAGACCTGCGCTGATCACTGCCGAGATTGACCGGGCAAGTGTGGCGCGCCTTCAGGCGCGCCTGCCCTATCTGAAGGACTGCAAGGAGCTGACATGCTGAGAAACGATCAACTGGCCGAATGGGACCGCGACAATTTCTTTCACCCGTCGACCCATCTGGCGCAATTCGCCCGCGGCGAGGCGCAGAATCGCGTGATCACCGGCGGCAGTGGCTGTCATATCGAAGACACGGAGGGTAAGCGCAGCCTCGATGCCTTTGCCGGTCTTTACTGTGTCAATGTAGGCTACGGACGCGCCGAGATCGCCGAGGCGATCGCGGCGCAGGCGCGCGAGCTTGCCTATTATCACGCCTATGTGGGGCATGGCACGGAAGCGAGCATCACCCTTGCCAAGATGATCCTCGACCGCGCGCCCGATCACATGAGCAAGGTCTATTTCGGCCTATCGGGCTCGGACGCGAACGAGACGAACGTCAAGCTGGTCTGGTATTACAACAACATTCTGGGCCGGCCCGAAAAGAAGAAGATCATCAGCCGCTGGCGCGGCTATCACGGCTCTGGGCTGATGACCGGCTCGCTGACCGGGCTTGAGCTTTTTCACAAGAAGTTCGACCTGCCGCTCAGCCAGGTGATCCATACCGAGGCACCCTATTACTATCGCCGCGCGGATCTGGCGCAGTCCGAGGCGGAGTTTGTCGCCCATTGCGTGGCCGAACTGGAGGCGCTGATCGAGCGTG
>SLDH01000394.1 GCA_007125415.1 Roseovarius sp. | reverse complement strand
CGGCGTCGAACTGATCGCGCCCATCGCCATGGAAGACGGGCTGCGCTTCGCCATCCGCGAAGGCGGCCGCACCGTCGGCGCAGGCGTCGTCGCAAAGATCATCGAATAGGCGCGCGACAGGCGCCTGAAAGTGTAAGGGCGCTCGGAGTAGCGCCCTTTTTTTCTGCGTCTGCCATCAGAGCGTTGAGACAGCCCACGCGCTCTTCACCCCTCACGGCTCATCTCGCCCGGGCGACCAGCCCGGGCGGCATTCATCGCTGCCCGGTTGCGACCATTGGCATTCGCTTGCCAGTCCGAGCAGGGCCGCATACGGTGCCCCCGGTTCAGCTGGCCCGCATCACCAGAGTAGACGCGCCCGAAAGCGGCGGCTATCGTGCCGCAATTGGTCGGCGCACCGGATCCCGGATTTCGGACGGAAGCATGATTGGGGGCGATTATTGCATCACCCGATGGCCGACGAAACCGGAGGTCGCATGACCACAGACGATCCCGAAGCCTGCCCCGCCGAGCGACGAGCATTTGCGCCGCGGGCAAGCCACCCGCCGGCGCGCGCGTTGCTGCAGGAAAGGTGGGCAACGACAGGGCGGAGCTCGTGGCATGAGTGAGCGCGAACTCCAGGCCATCGAGGCGTTGATCCAGTCGCATGGCGCGCCGGCCCTTGTGGCGGGAACCTTTCTCGAGGGCCCGATCGTGGCGACCCTGGGCGGCGTTGCCGTGCATCAGGGGCTGTTGCCGCCGCTACTTGCCTTCGCAGCCATCTTCTGCGGTGCTTTTATCTATGACCAGCTTGTATTCGCCATGGCGCGGAACAGGTTTGCAACGCCGCTGTCAGAACGGATACGCGCAACACCCGGTTTCGACCGCGCCACAGCTTTGGTGGCTCAACGGCCAATCGGCTTCGTGCTCGTCTACCGCCTCCTGCCCGGCATGTGCACCGTCGGCGCTGCGGCGGTTGCGGCGGCCGGTGTGCCTCATGCCAGATTCGTTCTCTTGAATGCGCTCGCCGTCGGGCTCTTCACAGCCGTGTTCGCTCTGTTCGGCTTCTTCTTCGGCAATGCGGCCGAAGCGGCGTTCGGTGACCTCGGCCGCTGGGAGCACTGGGCGATGATAACGCTCGGCATCGTCGCCGTGATACTCGCAGCGGGCGTCTTGCTGCGGCGGTGGTGGAGAAGAGCGTAGAAGGATGCTGGAAAAGTCCGGCCAGCCCGGGAATCAGACTCAAAACCGGGAAAACTGCTCCGCGTTGCCCCCCCACCTGTCTGGCCCGGGGGCACCCCGGGCCGCGCCCGACCCTCCCCCCGGAGGGCGCTCTGGCGAAGGCGCGCATCACATTGACGGTATTTATGCCTCCGGGCGACATGCGTGGAACTGGCGCCTCCAGGCTCGGGCGCGGCCCTCACCGCGCAGGAACGCGTGTTGGAAGGTGGAACAGTTCCGTTTTGAGCATGGCCGGAATTCCTCTTTCAGCAGCCTGCCGGGGCCTTGTCGTTCTGCACTGCTAGCAAACGAACGGCACCTTCAGCGGCGGCGTCTCTCCTGCCTTCAGCCTGGCTTTGCGACCGGACCGGGAGATCACGCCTGACCCAAAGCCCCTCTGCCGAGGCAATCTGCCGCGCCTGTGGTCAATGGCAACGCTCACCCACAGCCGCGAAAGTATCGACATTCGGGGGGTATTTGTGACGTTCTGCACATTATTTCCCGATAAAAAACAACGGCAAACAGGGAATCGACGCCAGCGGCATTTCGACTGCATACCGATGTATTCATCTAACTATTTGATTTATTGACTTTTTTTCAGAAATGCGCATGTTGTGCATTATCAGTGAGGAAGGTTTTGATGGATATGGTCAATCTGTCTGCATGGGAAGGGCGAACGCAAACCGAGAGAGGCTGCATCCACGAATCGCAGGCTGCACAGATCCATGCCACAATTGGCCGCCCCGGCACAGCCGCCCCGAAAATCGGCGAGGTGATTCCGCAGCTCTGGCACTGGTGCGCCTTCACCCCCACCGTGCCGATGGCCGAACTGGCCCGAGATGGCCATCCCGTTCTGGGAGACTTTCTGCCGCCAGTGCCGCTGGAGCGACGCATGTGGGCGTCGGGCCGGCTCAAGCTGGGCGCGCCGCTCCGGGTGGGCGAGACATTCACCCGCTCCTCCACCATTGCGCGGGTGCAGGAGAAGGAAGGTGGCACCGGCAAGATGGTCTTTGTCACCGTCGAACATCAACTTTACGGCAACCAGGGCCTCGTCATCGAGGAGCAGCAGGATATCGTCTATCTGGCCATCCCGGATGAGTTTCGTCCGCCCCAAAAGCGCCCCATGCCCGATGCGCCCGCCCTGAGTGAAACCCGAACCGCCTCGGAGCCCCTGCTCTTTCGCTATTCGGCCATCACCTTCAATGCGCATCGTATCCATTTCGACCTCCCCTATGCCCAGCAGATCGAAAATTATCCGGGCCTAGTCATTCACGGGCCTCTGCAGGCGATGTGGCTCAATGAGGTCGCCGGCCGCTACAAGGGCCGGCCCCCTTCGCAATTCGATTTCCGGGGAGTGCATCCCTGCCTTCTGACACCCGGAGAAGACCCGACACTCGATATCATGGGGGTGGAGGAGAATCCTTGCGCCCTGTCGCTTTACGTCGGTCAGGCCGGGCATCAGACGATGCAGGCCACCGCCATCTGGGAGGAAACACAATGAACAAGGTACTCAAGGGCATGCGTGTCGTGGAAAGCTCGGCCTTCGTCGCGGTGCCGCTGGCGGGCATGACGCTGGCGCAGATGGGCGCTGAGGTAATCCGTGTGGACCGGATCGAAGGCGGGCTGGATCAAGGGCGCTGGCCCATCGGACCGTCGGGCGACAGTTTTTTCTGGGCGGGGCTCAACAAGGGCAAGAAATCCATCGCCGTCGACTTCCGCAAACCAGCGGCGCGCGAACTGGTCTCGGAACTGATCACCGCGCCGGGCCGCGATGCGGGGATGTTCATGACGAACCTTTCGGTACCCGGCTGGACCGATTACAAGACATTGAAACAGCGCCGGTCCGATCTGATCATGGCCACGCTGAAGGGCGACCGGCACGGCAACCCGCAGGTGGACTATACCGTCAACCCCGCGCTCGGCATCCCCGAGATGACCGGCCCGGAGGATCATGAGGGGCCCATCGCCAGCGCCCTGCCCGCCTGGGATATCGCGGCGGGGCACATGATGGTCTCCGCACTTCTGGCCGCCGAACGGCACCGCTTGCGCAACGGCAAGGGGCAGGAAGTGGTGATGTCGCTCAAGGATATCGCGGCGGCCACGATCGGCCATCTGGGCATGATCGGCGATGCGCTGATCAATGACAATGAGCGCGGGAAGGCGGGCAATGCGCTCTACGGTGCCTATGGACAGGATTTCGTCTGCGCCTGCGGCACACGGGTGATGGTGATCGGGCTGACGGCCGGACAGTGGAAGGGGCTCATGCGGGCCACGGGCACCGAGGAGGCGATCACGGCGCTGGCAAGGCGCACCGGGCGCGACCTGAATGACGAGGGCGCGCGCTGGGAATTGCGCCACCAGATCACCGCAATCCTCGCGCCGTGGTTCGCGCAACGCAGGGTCGAGGATTTTGCGGCCGAGTTCAACGCGCGCAAGCTGACATGGTCGATCTTCCGCTCGGTGCACGAGGCCGTTCACCAGGATCCCGATCTGACCGAGGCGAACCCGATGTTCTCCGTGATCGATCAGCCGGGTCTGGGGTGTTTTCCTGTGCCGGGCCACCCGGCGGAATTCGGCAGCCATGGGCGCACCAAACCGCAACCCGCGCCTGAGCTTGGCCAGCACACCGAAGAGGTGCTGGGCGATGTCATGCGCCTTTCCGACGGCGCGATCGGTAAGCTCTTCGATGAAGGTATCGTGCAAAGCCAACGACAAAGCCGCCCCGTGCAGAGTGACGCACGGTCGGCGGCGTAAACACAAAGAGACCCTCCGACGCCCGCAGGCGAGGCATTATGAGGATGGCGCGAGACTTCCCGATTCGAAGATCCGCCATCCGGTCCACCTGCCCAAACGAAACGGCGCTTGATTCCCCGGCAAAGGTGCCTTAATTCCGGCCATGGCCCTAGGGGTATAGCTCAGCTGGTAGAGCGACGGTCTCCAAAACCGTAGGTCGCGGGTTCGAACCCTGCTGCCCCTGCCAAACACTTCCTTTGGTCCGATACGTGCGGGTTT
>SLDH01000404.1 GCA_007125415.1 Roseovarius sp. | reverse complement strand
CTTGTCTCAAAGGTCAATGCAAGCGAGATGGAAAACTTCCATCACGTGGCGGAACGCTGGAAAAACGTGGATTATGACCCAGGCCGCGAATACACCGTGCCATGGCAATGGGGCACCGTGGGCATCACCGTGAACACCTCCGTCTATGATGGTGACATCCACACTGCAGCGCTGATCTTCGATCCGCCAGAAGAATTGAAGGGCCGGATCAATGTCATCCCGGAGATGAACGATGTGGTCGGCATGGCGATCTATTATGTCGGCGGCGAACAGTGCACCGACGATCTCGAAATCCTGCAAAAGGCGCGCGATGCGCTGCTGAACGCCAAGCCGCATTGGCTTTCGATCAACTACGGTAATATCGAAAACTTCGTGACGAACGATGTATCCGCAGGCATCTACTGGAACGGGGCCTCGCTGCGCGTGCGCCTGCAGAACGAGGATGTCCATTACGGTTACCCGCAAGAGGGCTTCCCGATCTGGACCGACAACCTCATGCTGCTCAAGGACGCGCGCAACGTTGATGAGGCCAAGGCCTTCATGAACTTCGTCATGCATCCAGAGAATGCAGCGCTGATGTCAAATTTCGCACGCTATGCCAACAGCATCGAAGGATCGGAGGAGTTCATGGATCCGGTCATGACCGAGGCACCTGAAGTCATCGTCCCCGAGGAGCTTGCCGATGCGGGCTATCTCGCCATGACCTGCTCACCCGAGGTGCAGCGGCTTTACAGCGCCATCTGGACCGAAGTCGTCAACTAGGACGGCCCGAGGCGAACCCGTGGCCGCGCCCCTCGCCGGGTGCGGCCATTTTCATGTTCATGCGACATAGAGGAGCATTCCCATGGCACAGCCTGCCGATACCATCATCCTGAACGGTAACCTGATCACCTTCGATCCCGCCCAACCCCGCGCCGAAGCGCTGGCCATTTCGGGCGGCATGATCACCGCCGTGGGCAGCACCAAGGATATCCGCGCCCTCGCTGGCCCGGCCACGCGCGTGGTGGATGCAGCCGGGCAGACGGTGCTTCCCGGCTTCATCGACAGCCATGTGCATCTCTTCGGCGGATCGGTGGAGCTTGATTACCTCGATCTGGGCGGGGTGCAGGGCATTGATGCGCTGACCCCACTGGTGCGCGACTATGCGGCGCGCTGCCCCGATGATCGCGTTGTCTTCGCCGTTCAGGCGGATTACGCGCTGATGGGCCCGGGCCGTCAGACCACGCGCCACGATCTTGACGCGGTGATGCCCGACCGGCCTTTCGCATGCTTCTCGCCCTGCCACCACACGATCTGGGCCAACACCAAGGCGCTGGAACTGGCGGGCATCCTGCAGGGCGGCGAGGTCGAGGCCGGTGCGCGGATCGTCATAGGCGAAGATGGTCTGGCCGCGGGCGAGTTGCAGGAGCCCTCGGCCTATGCCCCGGTTCTCAGCCACACCCGCCATGGCGGGCGCGACATGGCGGGCCTGATCACCGGCAAGACCCCGGTGCCCACGCCTGCATCCGATGCCCGCGCCATGGACAAGGACGCGATCGAGCGCGGCATGAAGCATTGTGCGAGCCACGGCATTACCGGGCTGCACCTCTTTGACGGCAACCTCTATCAGGCCGAACTGCTGCAGGAACTGGCCGATGAGGGGCGCAGCGCCTGCCGCGCACAGGTGCCGTTCCATTACAAGAGTTTCGACCCGCTCGACCGCTTCGAGGAGGCCGAGGAGATGCGCCGGACCTACCAGAACGACATGGTCTGGACGCGCAATGTGAAGATGTTCATGGACGGGGTCTGCGAAAGCCGCACCGCGCTGATGCTGCAGCCCTATCCCGGCACCGATCATATCGGTGATGCGGTGTTCGAGGCCGAGCATTTCACCCAGGCCTGCATCCGTGCCGATGCGATGGGCCTGCAGATCGCCACCCATGCCATCGGCGATCTGGCCATCCGCCGGACGCTCGATGGGTATGAGGCAGCACAAAAGGCCAATGGCAAGCGCGATGCGCGCCACAGGGTGGAGCATATCGAGGTGCTGCACGCGGATGATCTGCCACGCTTTGCCGCGCTCGATGTGGTCGCCTCGTTCCAGCCCGGGCATTCGCCCTTCAGCGGGCTCTTTCCGCCGGAGGGTCTCGATGCGGTGCTGCATCCGGAGCAGCGCGAGTATGCCTTTGCCTGGCAGGACATGCGCGACAGCGGCGCGAAGGTGGTCTTCAGCACCGACTGGCCGGTAATGGCGGTGGATGTGATGCCCAACATCAAGGCCGCCGTGGCCCCTGTCAGCCTAGAGGGGTGGCGCGACCAGCGGCAAAGCCTGATGGACACGCTCGCCAGCTACACCGTCGATAACGCCTGGGTCGAGTTCAGCGAGGGGCGCAAGGGGCAGTTGAAAGCGGGCACCCTCGCGGATGTGGTGGTGATGTCGCATGATCTCGGGGCGCTCGAACCTGCCGCGCTTGATACGGCCCGCGCGGCGCTCACGCTCTGCGGTGGCCGCGTGACATACGAGGCGTAATGCTGCCATCCGGCCGGCGCAAAGGAAGAAGGCGGGGTGATCTCCCCGCCTTCATCGCTTTTCGCACCGGCCAGTCGTGTTGCACTACTGATGCAGGAACGCGCTTGAATAGCCCATCCCACGCACCCGCTGAAGTGCCGCTTCAAGCTGTGCCTTGCTGCCGAACGGGCCGGAGATGACCACGCCATACTGCGCGCCGCCACTCATCCTGTCGCCCATCTTGGCAGGCAGGCCCGCATTGGCAATGCGTTGCGCCGCGCGCCGTGCCTGCGCCGGGTCAGCGAAAGTTCCCACCTGCACGTAATGCTGGCTGAGGGCCGCTTGCGACACCCTGACCACAGCCGGGCCGCGCGTCGAGACATTGGCAGTTCGGGCCGAGGAGCCGGCACTCATCCGCGCAGTATTCAGATACGGGATGTGCCGCCCGTCGCGCTGGTTTCGCCCCATCATGCTCAGATCCCGACGCGTCGTCCCGCGGGTCGATACGGTGGCAGGGCTGGCATGATGATCGATGAGGTTCCGAGGCAAACGCGTCACCGGCCTGCCCGTGTCGCGTTCCACCAGCACGCGGGGGACGGTGTTGGTCCAAACGAGTTGCATGTCGGCAATGCCGCCGACCGTCTGGTGCGCACGCTTCGTATTGAGGCGGTCATCATCCCAGATAGGTTCATAGCCTTCGGGAATATAGACCCCGCGGGTGCTGGCCACCTGGTTTTCATAGACCGATCTGGGCACGACACGGGTGTCGCGGGTGATGGCCACGGTCGCTTCGCTACGCGGAAGCGGCACAGGTTGCTTGTTCAGCGAGGCCTGCCGGATCATTTCCGTCGTCGGAGCCGGATCCGGTGTGCGTGCCGTGCGCCTGATGCCGTCGCCTCTGACAGTGATGAGATGCGGTGTCGCCTGCGGGCCGCAACGCACATTGATGCCCCTTGGTGCGCGCATGTATTGCTCCGAAATGGCGCTTGCCCAGCGGCAGGTGTTCTCGCGGGGGGCCATGGCCTCCGGCCGCTCCACCGTGGTGGGAACCGCGCTGACCACCCGGATTTGACGTGGCTCGGGTTCGGGCTGCGCAGGGGCCGCCGGTTGCGGGTTCGCCACTTGCACCTGCGTTTCTTGCGTCTGCGTTTGTAGCGTGGCGCGGCTGGATTCCTCGGCGGGCTGCTGCGCTGTGCTGGTGGTGGCCGGACCCGCGACCGAGGATTGCTCAGTGGCCGCTGTCGCCGTAGAAATCTCCGTGGCCGGCTCGGATGAGGCGACCTGCGGCAGGCTGGGCTGGAAGCCGCAAATCGGGGTGCGGTCACGGCCCACTCTCGGCACCCAGTTGACACTGCCATCCACGCCCGCGCGGATGAAGACGCAGCCACGGCTGTCGACATATTGCCTGCCCGTGTAGCTGGCGGGCGGGAACTCTGCCGGGAACATGTCAGCGGAGCCGGACTGGGCCTTGATGCTGTTCGCGGTCATTATCTGCGACACGACAATCACGGCGATTGCGATATAACTGACTGCTCTCACTGCTCTTCCCCAGAAGTTTTGCCACAATGTTGCCGCAATTGGCCTGATGAGTAAACTCATTATTGCCCGATCGCGAACAGATTGTCGCCGATTCTGGTGAAAATTCTAGCCTATTTTGTGCCAAACATGCGATCACCCGCATCACCTAGTCCCGGCAGGATGTAGCCCATATCATTGAGCCGTTCGTCGAGCGCCGCTGT
>SLDH01000086.1 GCA_007125415.1 Roseovarius sp. | reverse complement strand
TCGCTGTTTTCAAATGACCGCTTTGCGAAGGCTCCCCCATGTCCGATAGCACCCACTCCGGCCACAGCGCCGCTGATCGCGCCGAACGTAAACGACTGCGCGCGCTTGACACCCGCCGTAGCGTCATCTGGGGTGAGAAGATCGCCAGAGGTGTGATCACCGTCGGCGGGCTGATGGTGATCGTGGCGGTTCTGGGCATCATGGTGTTTCTGGTGCGTGTGGTGCTGCCCATGCTGGCCGACGGCGAGATCCACGGGAGCGTGCGGTATCAGCTGGACACCGGTCAGGATGTGATCTGGCTGAATGGCGACGAGTTTCAGACGCTCGGCCTCGCCGTTGCAGCCGAGGGCCGGGTGCTGACCTACCACATTCCGACCGGCACCGAGATCAGGCGCGGGCAGTTCGATTTCGAGGATGCTGCGGTCACCGCCGTTGCCGGCACTCTGGGGCGCGATCAGGTCGCCTTCGGCTTCGACAACGGCACCATTCGCCTTGCGCGACTGGGCTTCGAATCCGAGACCACATCGCGGCGCAACCTGCCGTCGGACCTGCAGCAGATCGACGAACGCGATCGCCAGCGCGACGGGCGCGTCTACACGGAGGTGGGCACCGGAGACTTCCGGACGCTATCGAGCGTGATCGATCTCGGCCCTGCCGAGCAGGTGTCCGAGCACGCGATCATTGCGGTGGACTACCGCGTGGGCGGGACCAGCACACGGCCCACCAGCGCCGTGGCAACGGTGGACGCGGAGAACACGGTGCGTGTCACGCAAACCCGCAGTCAGGTCAATATGATGACCGGCGAGGAAACCATCACTGCCACCACCTCCGAATTACCCCCGCTCGATCTGGGCGAGGGTGTCAGCGTTACCGAAGTCCTCCTGTCGGGCAACGCCGACCGCGCGCTTATCGCCACCGATGATGGTGTTGTTCACCGCTACGACCTGCGCAACCTAGACAATCCGCAACTGGCCGAGCGCCGCCGCGTGGCCGATGACGATGTGGCTGTAACGTCCATGACTTTCCTGTCGGGTGAGGATACGCTCATCGTCGGCGGTGCGGATGGCTCGGTCAGCGCGTTCTTCCGGCTGCAAACGGGCACCAGCGAGACCACCGATGGCCGCGAACTGGTGCGCGCGCGCGAGCATCGGCCCATGCCCGCTGCCGTGGTCAGCTTGTCCGAAGCGCAGCGGCAAAAGGAATTCGTCGCCGTCGATGGCGAAGGCAATGTCTGGGTGTATCAATCGACATCGGATCAGGTGCTTTTCGAACTTGCGCGCTCGGGCGATGTGACGACCCAGTCGATGGGCATGATCTTTCCGCGCTCGGATGGCACGATGCTGGTCAGCCGGGGTGGCGAGGTCGAGGCCTGGCAATATACCCATCAACACCCGGAGGTGACGCTGGGCACGCTCTTCGGCCGGATCTGGTATGAGGGCTATTCCGAGCCCACCTTCGTCTGGCAGTCCACCGCGGGCACCGATCTGGTGGAGCCGAAATATTCGCTCATCCCGCTGATCTTCGGCACCATCAAGGCGGCAACCTATGCGATGCTGTTCGCTGTGCCGATCGCTCTCATGGCGGCCATATACACCTCCGAATTCGTGGACCGTCGCGTGCGTTCCACCGTAAAGCCGATGATGGAGATGATGGAGAGCCTGCCGACGGTGGTGTTGGGTTTCGTCGCTGCACTGGTGCTTGCGCCGTTGGTCGAAGAATTTATCGGCGCGGTGCTATTGGGCTTCTTCGCGCTGCCCACGGGGCTGATGCTGGGCGCCTTCGCATGGCAGATGCTGCCGGTGCAGACGGCGCTGCGCTTCGACGGGTTTCCGAAATTCATCGCCATGGGCGCAATGGTGCTGCTCACGGCACTGGTCGCTGCCGAGCTTGGACCGCTATTCGAGCGCCTTCTGTTCCAGGGCGATTTCAAGGCTTGGACTGCCGGACGGCACGGTACTGGCACGCCGTTCATGTTCATGATTCTGCTGCCGGTGAGCTACCTGCTTGTCGCATACGTCTTCCGCAAGACGCTGGGGCATCACTACAAGGCACTTCTGGGCGATCGCGACCGCGCCGCTGCCGGCCGTATCGATGCTCTGCGCTGGATCATCATGCTCTTTGCAGCACTTGTGCTGTCCTGGGTCATGGCATCCCTCCTGACCGCCATAGGATATGATCCCCGCGGCGGCTTCATCGACAGCTATCAGCAGCGCAACGCGCTCGTAGTGGGCTTCATCATGGCCTTCGCGGTGATCCCGAACATCTACACTCTCGCGGAGGATGCGCTGAACTCGGTGCCAGGGCATCTGCGCTCGGCCTCGCTGGCCTGCGGCGCATCGGCCTGGCAGACAGCGACATGGGTGATCCTGCCCACCGCCGCATCAGGCGTGTTCTCGGCGGTCATGATGGGTATGGGCCGCGCCGTCGGCGAGACGATGATCGTGGTGATGGCCGCGGGCAACACCCCGATCATGGAGTGGAACATCTTCTCGGGGCTGCGCACCCTGTCGGCGACCATTGCCATCGAGTTGCCCGAAGCGGTGCGTGACGGCACGAACTACAGGGTGCTCTTCCTCGCGGCACTGACGCTGTTCGTACTGACATTCGTCATCAACACCTTTGCCGAACTGATCCGCCAGCGCTTTCGCAAGCGCGCCTTCCAGCTTTAAGGATCGAAAACATGAGTGTATCCACAGAACAGCAAACTCCTGCCTCAGGTGCGGCAGGGCTGGCCGGGGTCGCCGCGCGCGAGGCCACCAGCGGGCGTCGGGTGCGCCGCTACAGCGCCGACCTCTCGGCAATCGGCGAGCCTGCTCTCTGGGCATTCGGCGGCGCTCTGTCGCTCGGAATCATTCTGATCGCCGGATTTCTGGCGATGATCGCCTGGAATGGCTTCACCACCTTCTGGCCCAAGCCCATCGAGATGGTGGAACTGACGGACGGTGAGGTGCTGGCCGGCGTGGCCACCCGCGGTGGCCCTTACCGGCCCGGCGAAAACACCCTCGCCCAGCTTGACGCGGAAACCCGTGATGCAATTGAGGCGAATGACGGCTTTTCGAGCCGGACGCTCTATCAGACTGCGAATTACGATCTTTATGGCGATGATTTCCGCTGGGTGTCTGATTTCGAGGTGGCTGAAATCACCCGCCCGGGTGACTTCTATTACATCGAACGTCAGCAATGGGGCGTCTTTATCGGCCGGATCGTGTCGCTGGTGGTCGATGGCGAGGAGGTCGAGATCACCCCTGAGCGCCTGTCGAATGAACAGCGTGCCGCTCGCCAGCGCTTCAGCGAGATACGCAGGCTGGAGCGGGGCGATATCGGCGGGATCAACCATCTCATCGAGCGTGAACGCCTCGCCATGCGCCGCGCCGAGATCCGATTTGGCGAGGATAGCCCCGAGGCGCAGGCGGCCATCGCCGAGAGCCGCGAGCGCATCGCAGAGCTTCAGGCCGAGTTCCAAACGCTTCAGCAGCGCGTGAACGCCATCCGCGCCGATGACCGCACCACACGCATCACCTTCGAGGAGGTGAACGGCCAACAGGTGGAAACCGAGCTGAGCCAGGTGGTCCGCTACATGCGCGCCAATGAGCTCAGCGTGCCGGACAAGATCGGGATCTACCTGTCGCGCTGGTGGGAGTTCGTCTCGGCCGAGCCGCGCGAGGCGAACACCCAGGGCGGTGTGCTGCCTGCGATCTTCGGTACCGTGGCGATGACGCTGTTGATGGTGGTCTTCGTCGCACCGTTTGGCGTGATTACGGCCTTGTATCTGCGCGAATACGCAAAGCAGGGACGCTTGACCTCCATTGTCCGCATCTCCGTCAACAATCTGGCCGGCGTCCCCAGCATCGTCTACGGCGTCTTCGGACTGGGCTTTTTCGCCTATGCAATGGGCGGCACAATCGACCAGCTCTTCTATCCCGAAGCGTTGCCCAACCCGACCTTCGGCAAGGGAGGCATCCTGTGGGCCTCGCTGACCCTTGCGCTGCTGACGGTGCCGGTGGTGATCGTGGCATCGGAGGAAGCGCTGCAAGCGGTGCCGCGCTCGATGCGCGAGGGCTCGCTGGCCTGCGGCGCGTCGAAATGGCAGACCATCCGTTATATCGTGCTGCCCAAGGCGCTGCCCGGCATCATGACGGGCATGATTCTGGCCATGGCCCGCGGTGCGGGCGAGGTGGCACCACTGATGCTGGTGGGGGTGGTCAAGCTCGCTCCTGCCCTTCCCGTGGACGGGTTCGCGCCGTTCGTTCACCTC
>SLDH01000124.1 GCA_007125415.1 Roseovarius sp. | reverse complement strand
GAGGCGCTGATCGAGCGTGAGGGGGCCGATACCATCGGCGCCTTCATCGGTGAGCCGGTGCTGGGCACAGGCGGCCTCGTGCCGCCACCCGAGGGATATTGGGCCGCCATTCAGGAGGTGCTGGCGCGCCATGACATTCTGCTCATTGCCGATGAGGTTGTTACCGGGTTTGGCCGGCTGGGCAGCATGTTCGGCTCCGATCACTACGGGCTGAAGCCCGACCTGATGACCATCGCCAAGGGGTTGACCTCGGCCTATGCGCCGCTCTCTGGCAGCATCGTGAGCGAGAAGATGTGGAAGGTGCTGGAACAGGGTACGGACGAGAATGGCCCCATCGGGCATGGCTGGACCTATTCGGCTCATCCCATCGGGGCGGCCGCCGGTGTGGCCAACCTCAAGCTGCTCGATGATCTCAACCTGATCGCGAACGCGCGCGAGGTCGGCGAATACCTGAATGCCGCGATGAAGGATGCCCTGGGCGATCATCCCCATGTGGGCGATATCCGTGGTGAAGGGCTGATGTGTGCGGTGGAGTTCGTGCAGGACCGTGACGCAAGGACATTCTTCGATCCCGGCGAGAAAGTCGGTGCGCAGGTCGCGGGGGCGCTGGCCGCGGAGGGTGTGATCGGGCGGGCCATGCCACAGGGGGATATCCTTGGTTTTGCACCACCTTTCTGCCTGACACGGAAAGAAGCCGATGAAGTCGTCGAGAAAACCCGCAAAGCTGTGCAGACTGTCCTGTCATCCTGACAGGGCTGCGGCGAAGCGGCTGGCAGATGGTGCCCGATATCACGCCATTAGCCCTTCGATTCAGCAAATGAACCAAGGAGTCTGCTTGCATTGCGGATCGATTCACGTTTAATTCCATCCAGAACGCAGGAAACGCTGCGGAAAAAATAAACGGGGAGCCTCATTTGGCTGAAGCTGCAAACAACGACGCGTTCGTCGCGTTTGAGCGCGTACAGAAAAGCTACGACGGCGTCACTCTTGTCGTAAAAGATCTCAACCTTTCCGTCGCCAAGGGCGAGTTTCTGACTATGCTGGGGCCCTCTGGCTCGGGCAAGACAACCTGTCTGATGATGCTTGCAGGTTTTGAGACGGCAACAACCGGGGACATTCTGCTCGACGGGAAGCCGATCAACTCGGTTCCGCCGCACAAGCGTGGGATCGGTATGGTCTTCCAGAACTATGCGCTCTTTCCTCATATGTCCGTGGGTGAGAATCTTGCCTTCCCGCTGGAAGTGCGGGGGATGGGCAAATCCGATCGCGAGAAGAGCATCAAGCGTGCGCTCGACATGGTGCAGATGGGCGATTTCATCAATCGGCGCCCTGCGCAGCTTTCGGGCGGTCAGCAGCAGCGTATCGCGCTGGCGCGGGCGCTGGTGTTCGAGCCGGAGCTTGTGCTGATGGATGAGCCTTTGGGCGCACTCGACAAGCAGTTGCGTGAGCAGTTGCAGTTCGAGATCACGCGGCTCGCCCACGATCTGGGCATTACCACCGTATATGTCACCCACGACCAGACTGAGGCATTGACAATGTCCGACAATGTGGCCGTCTTCGACGATGGTCGCATCCAGCAACTCGATCCGCCGGATGTGCTCTATGAAGAGCCGCGCAACAGTTTCGTGGCGCAGTTCATCGGCGAGAACAACACTCTTGACGGTGTCGTCAAGGAAATCAGCGGAGAGAGATGTGTGGTCGAGCTTGACGGCGGCGAGTTGATCGACGCGAAGCCGGTCAATGTGTCGAAATCCGGCGAGCGCACGCGTGTTTCCATACGTCCCGAGCGGATCGAGGCGAACAAGGAACGCCTTGCCGAAGGTGTCCACACTATCCAGGCGGAAGTGATGGAATTCATCTACATGGGTGATGTTTTCCGCACCCGGCTGAAGGTTGCCGGCAACGACGATTTCATCATGAAAACCCGCAACGCACCTGATCAGGTGCGCCACAAGCCGGGCGACATGATCGAGATCGGCTGGCTTCCGGAAGACTGCCGCGCGCTTGATTGTCCTGCTTGACGGTCTAGCGTTCTTTTCACGACAGCCCGACAGTGGCTGTATGTGAAGCAGCGTGGGCCCAAAGCCCACGATAAAAAGACAAACCTAGGAGGTTAGTTAACTATGTCATCCAAACTCAAACTGATCGGCCTGAGTTCCGCCGTCAGCGTCATAGCGATGAGCGCAGCCGCGGAAGAGCCTGTATCGCTCACCATCGTGTCGTGGGGCGGAGCCTATACTGCCAGCCAGCAGCGTGCCTACCACGAGCCCTATATGGAATTGAATCCGCATGTGACCATCATCAACGATGACGGTTCGGCCAATGCTCTGGCCGGTCTGCGGGCCCAAAGCCAGGCGGGCAACGTAACCTGGGATCTTGTGGACATGCTGCCATCCGATGCGCAGCTGGCCTGCGACGAAGGCATCATCATGCCGCTCGACGTTGACGCGATGCTGGCGCCTGCGCCTGATGGCACACCGCCGAGCGAAGACTTCCTGCCCGGCTCGCTCGGTGAATGCTATGTCTCGTCGATCGTTTATTCGACCGTGCTGACCTATCGCCCCGACGCGTTCCCGGAGGATAATCAGCCGAGTTCCATCGCGGATCTCTTCGATCTGGAGAACTTCCCGGGCCGCCGCGCGCTGCAAGACCGCCCCGGCACGAATCTTGAATGGGCGCTCTATGCCGATGGCGTCGACCCGGACGATATCTATGATGTCCTCAGCACGCCCGAGGGTGTGGACCGTGCTTTCGCCAAGCTCGACACGATCAAGGATCAGGTGATCTTCTGGACCGAAGGCGCGCAGGCGCCTCAGCTTCTCGCCGATGGTGAGGTCGTGTTCACAACCGGCTATAACGGCCGGATGTTCGACGCGATCGAAGTCGAAGGCATGAATGCCGACATCATCTGGGACGGTCAGGTTGTCGAGTGGGATGGCTGGGTCGTTCCTGCCGATGGTCCGAATGTCGATGCGGTCATGGATTATCTGTATTTCGCCACGGATACGCAGCGTCTTGCGGATCAGGCCAAGTTCATCAGCTATGGCCCCGCACGTGCGTCCTCGGCTGGTCTGGTGGGTGAGCATGCCGATCTGGGCATCGACATGGCACCGCATATGCCGACCGCGGAAGAAAACTACTTCTCGCCGATCATCCTGGATAATGATTTCTGGGTCGATTACGGCGACGAGCTGCGCGAGCGTTTCGCCAACTGGATGCTGCAATAATCGCAGTAATGACCGAGGCGTGCATGTTGCGCCTCGGTCGCCCTTGAGGCCAAAAAGCCAAAAATAACCAAACGATCAGGTGCAGGGGGCACTTCAATGGCAGATGCAACAGCCCAGCATGGTTCCGCGACCGACAGCCGTGGCCGGCTGCTGACCTCGGATGGCAAGCCCCTGAAGCGCGCGCTGGAGCAGGCCAATCGCCGCCGCAAGATCGCTGCGTTCATGCTTGTCGCGCCTCTTTTGTTCTTCATCCTGACATTCTTCGCTTTTCCGATCGCACAGATGATGTGGCGCTCGGTCGATAATCCGCAGGTGGTCAATGCCCTGCCACGGACGCTCGAAGCCCTCGAAAGCTGGGACGGGCAAGGCATACCGGACGAGCCCGTCTTTGCCGCCCTTCATGCCGATATGGTGGCCGATCTGGAATTGCCGCGGCGTGACCAGAATATCGGCCCGCTGGGCATTCGCCTCAACTATGAACTCAGCGCCGCTCGGTCGGCGATTTCGCGCACCACACGTAATGTCGCTGACTTTGAAGAGCCGTATTCCGAAGCCTTCACCAATGCCCATCGCCTATGGGGCGAGAACGAACTGTGGCGCATCATCAAGCGCGAAGGCCGGCCTCTGACGGCCTCCTACTACATTGCCGCACTCGACCGCGAATATGACGCGGATGGCAAGATCGTGAAACGCCCGGAGAACCGGCAGATCTATGTGGATCTGTTCGGCCGGACACTGGCGCTCAGTGTGGCGATTACCGCGATGACCTTCCTGCTGGGTTTTCCGATCGCCTATTACCTGTCGATCCTGCCCATGCGCCATGCCAACCTGCTGATGATCGCGGTATTGCTGCCGTTCTGGACTTCGCTCCTCGTGCGCACCTCGGCCTGGATCGTCCTCTTGCAGCAACAAGGGGTGATCAATAACACCCTTGTCGGCATGGGGTTCATCGGTGACGATGGCAGGTTCAGTCTGATCTACAATCAGACCGGTACCATCATCGCGATGACACATATCCTGCTGCCCTTCATG
>SLDH01000103.1 GCA_007125415.1 Roseovarius sp. | reverse complement strand
CGCCAGTGGATTTCGAGCTTGGTGTGATCGCCGGTGATCGCTCGCTCAACCCCTATTTCTCCTCGCTGATCGAAGGCCCGGATGATGGCAAGGTCTCGGTCGAGAGCACGAAGGTGGAGGGAATGGCGGATCATATCGTTCTGCCCACCACCCATACGTTCATCACCGTCAATCCGCTGGTCATCGCGCAGGTCAGGAACTTCCTGCGGGACGGGCATTTTGATCATGACCTTGAAATCGGGGATGTCATCCGGAGTTGGCGGTGAGTGCCGTTGCGCTGCGTCTGACCGGCGCGCATGTGCTGACGCCGGAAGGCTTGCAGGAACGCAGCCTGACCCTGCTCGAGGGGCGGATCGCGCCGGATCGCCCGGGTCTGCGCGAGGTGGATCTGCGCGGCTGCCTCGTGCTGCCGGGGATCGTTGATGCGCATGGAGACGGGTTCGAGCGGCATCTCGCGCCACGCCGCGGGGCGATGAAGGATCTCGCCCAGGGGCTCGTCGCCGCAGAGGCGGAACTGGCCGCCAATGGCATCACCACCGCGACACTGGCGCAATTCTACAGCTGGGAAGGTGGCATGCGCGGGCCGGATTTTGCCGAACGGGTCTTCGCTGCGCTGCACGGTCTGCGCGGGCATGTGGCCACCGATCTGCAGGCGCAACTGCGCTTCGAGACGCCGATGCTGGAGGATTACGCAGCGATGCAGGAAATGGTGGCGCGTCACGGCATCGGCTATGTGGTGTTCAACGATCACCTGCCACATGAGGACCTCGAACGGGGCAAGCGGCCCAAGCGGCTGACAGGCTGGGCGCTGCGGATCGGGCGCAATCCGGAAAAGCACCTGGCTTTCATGCAGGCCTTGCATGCGCGCAGGGCCGAGGTGCCGGCCGCGCTGGACGGGCTCACAGCGGCGCTGGCGCGGCGCGGCGTGCGGATGGGCAGCCATGATGACCGCAGCGCGGCGCAACGCAGCGCCTGGCGCGCGCGCGGCGTGCGGATCGCGGAATTTCCCGAAACCGCAGAGGCGGTGGAGGCGGCAGCGGATGCCGGTGATCCGGTGATCATGGGGGCGCCCAATGTGGTGCGTGGCGGGTCGCATAACGGCAATGTCAGCGCCATGGAACGGGTGATGCTGGGGCAGGTCACCGCCCTGGCCTCCGACTACCATTATCCCTCGCTGCGCCGTGCCGTGTCCCTGCTCGAACAGGGCGGCGTTGCGGATCTTGCAGGGCTCTGGCCGCTTGTGTCATCGGGGCCGGCGCGAGCGCTGGGGCTGACGGACCGTGGCTGTCTGGCGGAAGGCAAGCGGGCGGATCTGATCGTGCTCGATGCGCGCAGCCGCCAACTGGGCGCCACCATTGCCGCCGGACGGGTGAGTTACATGGCAGGGGACATCGCGGCGCGCTTCATTGGATGATCCTTGCGCGGGTGGTGGTGGCCGGACGCCTCCGGCGGGAGTATTTCGGGCAAAATGAAGCTGCAGGGATCACTCCGCCGGTCGCGCCGTGCTGCCTGGGGCGCCTTGACGCAGGCCGGCGGAGCTTCACTTTGCACGCCCATCGCCTCTCCAGGCTGTGACGCCGCTTCAGTATCGCAGGATCAACCTTAATCCTTCGTGAAGATCGCCAGCTTCATTTTGCCGAAAATACTCAAATCCTCAGGCTTGCCATACGCGGTTCACATGACCCATCTTGCGCCCGGGCTTGACCTCATCCTTGCCATAGAGATGCAGGGAGGCGTGTTTTTCCTGCGCGATATCGGGCACACGGTCCGTATCCGCGCCGATGAGGTTTTCCATGACCACATCGACATGACGTTGTCCGTCTCCGAGGGTCCAGCCCGCGATGGCGCGAATATGCTGTTCGAACTGATCGACACTGCATCCCATCTGGGTCCAGTGCCCCGAATTGTGAACGCGCGGCGCGATTTCGTTGACCACGAGGCCCGCGGCCGTCACGAAAAGCTCCACGCCCATGACGCCCACGTAAGACAGCTTGTTGAGGATCTGCGCCGTCAGCAGCACGGCATCGGCGCGTTGCGCGGATGTCAGGCGCGCGGGGACGGCCGTGGTCCGCAGGATGCCGTCTCGATGCATGTTCTCGCCGGGATCGAAGCAGGCCACCTCACCGGAATGGCCGCGCGCGCCGATCACCGAGATTTCCCGCTCGAAATCCACGAAGCCTTCGAGAATCGCTGGTGCACCTTGCATCGCGGCGAGGGCTTGTGCGCTCTCGTCAGGGGTGTCGATCCGTGCCTGGCCCTTGCCGTCATAGCCGAACCGGCGGGTCTTCAGAATTGCGGGCGCGCCGATTTCCTTCAGCGCCTCGGCCAGATCCTCTGCATCATCCACGGCCGCGAAGGGGGCTGTCGAAAGACCCAGGTCACGCAGGAAGGCCTTTTCCACCAGCCGGTCCTGACTGACCCGCAAGGCGTTCCGGCCCGGGTGGACGGGTCTGATCCCGCCCAGGCGGTCAAGTGCCGTGGCGGGGATGTTCTCGAACTCGAAGGTGATGACATCCACCGCCTCGGCAAAGCGCTGGAGCGCGCCCTGATCTTCATAGTCCGCCTTGAAATGGTAGTTGGCGACATGGCTTGCCGGCGGATCGCCTGCGGGGTCGAAGATGCAGCTTTTGTAGCCCAGCCGCGCGGCGGCGACGCTGAGCATCCGCCCCAGCTGCCCGCCGCCGAGGATGCCGATGGTGCTGCCCTGGGGCAGGGGGCTCATTGCGGCACCTCCGGGATCGAAGCCGACAGGGCAGCGCGCCAGGCCTCCAGCCGGTCAGCCAGCGCCGGATCGCCATTGGCAAGGATCGCCGCCGCCATCAACCCCGCATTGGCAGCACCGGTGGCGCCGATCGCCATGGTGGCGACGGGATAGCCACGCGGCATCTGCAGGATCGAATAGAGGCTGTCCACCCCCGAAAGCGCCTTGGTCTGGACCGGCACGCCGATGACCGGAAGGCGCGTCTTGGAGGCCATCATGCCCGGCAGATGCGCCGCCCCGCCCGCGCCCGCGATGATCACCTGCAAGCCACGCCCCACCGCCTCGGCCCCGTAAGCCCAGAGCCGGTCGGGCGTGCGATGGGCCGAGACGATCCGAGCCTCATGAGGAACCTGCAGTTCGTGCAGAATCCCGGCGGCTTCCTGCATCGTGGGCCAGTCGGACTGGCTGCCCATGATGATCCCTACTTTCACATCGCTCATTGTGCTGTCCCATCGCTTTGGAATGCGGCACTATAGTGAAGCGGGGTGGGCTGGCAAGACGGATCGAGAGGGTGGCGGGATGTGCGAAACCGACGATTTCAGAGCCGTCCGGGATGAGGCCACCGGCGTTGCCCGTGACGCGGCAGTGTAGCACTCTTGCCTCATGACGGAGCGCCCTGGGGCATATCCGATTGCAAGCGCGAGGTGGCGTTCGAGCAATCAATGGGGCGGCAAGCGTCATTGCCGCTCCGATACACGATTCTGGCGTGCAGGCGAGCGTGCTGTGCCATGATCATCTCGCCGGGGCGGAAACTCATCTTCGTGCATATCCCGAAGACCGGGGGCACCTCTCTTGCTCTCGCGCTCGAAGCGCGGGCCATGAAGGACGATATCCTGATCGGGGACACACCCAAGGCCCGCAGGCGACGCCGGCGCCTGCGCCACGCATCGGCGCGCGGGCGGCTCTGGAAGCATTCGACCCTGGCGGATATCGAGGGGCTGGTGAGCCGGGAGTTCATCCGGTCCTGCTTTTGCGTAACACTGGTGCGCAACCCGTGGGACCGGCTGGTGAGCCTTTACGAATGGCTGAAACTGCAATCCTTCGAGCACCCGATGGTGGCACGCGCGCAAGCGCAGGATTTCGGCGGCTTCCTGCGCGCGCCGGCAACGCTTGGCGCGCTGCGCGCGGCCCCGTATGGCGCTTACCTCAGGGATGGCGCGGGGGTGGAGCACCCTGCGCATTTCATCCGGCTGGAGCATTTTGCGGAAGATGCGGCCCCGCTCTGGGCGCATCTGGGCTTTCGCCTCGATCTTCCCCATGAAAACCGCTCGCCCCGGGGTGCAGATCATCGCGCCTATTATGACACCGCACTGGCCGATCTGGTGGCGCAGCTATGTGCGGAGGATATCGCGCGCTTCGGTTACAGCTTCGAGGGGTGAGGGGGCCGCTTCAGGAGCACCGCGCGGCCTTGCCTTTTGACAGGCTGCTGAAAAGGGGAACCGACTGGAACCGTGCAGGGAAACTGTTTTTCTCCCATGGCCGGGTCGGGCGCGGCCCGGGCTGGTCGCCCGGACCATTGCGTG
>SLDH01000320.1 GCA_007125415.1 Roseovarius sp. | reverse complement strand
GTGACGCCGGGGCACCCTCTGCGGTGCCGATTGTTATTTTTGAATTTTGAAGGCTGGTTTGACCCGAGGGGGCAGCATGGATATCGACGCGCTTCTTCAGAGTTTCGGGGAAGACACCCCCAGCGGTGAAAATCTTGAGTACGACCCGGACTTCGCGGAACTTGAGATCGCTGCACAATTTGGAGAGGAACGTCAGGTTGGCGATGCGATCATCGCGGCTGAGGAACCCGACTACAAGGAAGTGGCGGCCAAGGCGCTGTCGGTGCTTGAGCGTAGCCATGACCTGCGCGCGGCGGTCTATCTGGCCGAGGCGCGGCTTCGGCTTGGCGGCCTCGCGGATTTTGCCGACGTGACCACCTATATCCGGCGCTGTCTTGAAGAACATTGGGGCAGTTGCCACCCCCAGCTTGATGCGGAAGACGATGATGATCCGACGATGAGAGTGAATGCGGTGCTGGCTCTGGCCGACAAGGATCGGTTGCTGCGCGGCCTGCGCCGCACGCCGCTGACCGCGAGCCGAACCTTCGGCGCCTTCTCGCTGCGCGACATCGCCGTGGCAGAGGGAGACGCGACGCCGAGCGCCGACATGGAAAACCCGCCCGATGCGGGCACCATCTCGGCCGCGTTTCAGGACAGCGACGAGGAGGTTCTGCAGAATCGTTCCGCCGCGGCACGGGCTGCCTTGCGGGATGTGGAGACGATCAGCGCCAAGTTCGATGCCGAAACCCCGGGACAAGGCCCTGATCTCGATCCGCTGATCGCCACGCTGAAGCAGATCGTCGCCAAGCTGCCGGGGGCTGCGGGCGAGGAGGAGGCTCAGGCGGATGGTGATGAGGTCGAGGAGGATGGTGAAGCCGCGTCCGCAGCAGCGCCGGCCGCGGCGCTGGCGACTGGGGGCGGTGCGATCAATTCGCCCAATGACGTGCGCAATGCGATCGACCGGATCATCGCCTATTACGAGCGCAGCGAACCGTCGAGCCCGGTGCCTCTGCTGCTGTCGCGGGCCAAGAAGATGGTGGGGGCGGACTTTCTTGAGATCGTCAAGGATATGGCCCCCGGCGGGATCCAGAACGTGCATCTGATCGGCGGGATCGAGGAAGACTAGACCTGCAAAGGCAAATGCATGACAGATTGGCGTGCAGGACAGAATGTGAAAGGCTGAAAAGGAGCTTGAGACATGGCGGGAAGTTCGCAGAAATTCATTGCCCGAAACCGGGCCCCAAGGGTTCAGATCGAATATGACGTGGAGCTCTACGGCGCCGAAAAGAAGGTTCAGCTACCCTTTGTGATGGGCGTGATGTCCGATCTCTCGGGCAAGTCGGAAGTGCCGCAGCCCCCCGTTGCGGACCGCAAGTTCCTCGAGATCGACGTCGACAAATTCGACGACCGGATGAAATCCATGAAGCCGCATGCCGCCTTCACCGTGCCCAACACCCTGACCGGCGAGGGGAACATGGCAGTGGATATCACGTTCGAATCCCTCGATGATTTCAGCCCTGCCGCAATCGCAGCCAAGGTCGAACCCTTGAAAGAGCTTCTCGACGCGCGCACGCAGTTGTCGAACCTGATGACCTATATGGACGGCAAGACCGGGGCGGAGGAACTGATCGGCAAGATCATGCAGGACCCCGCCTTGCTCAAGACGCTGGCTGCGCAACCTGCGCCGCCTTCCGAAGATGACAAGGAAAAGCAGGAGTAAGCAATGGCTGAAACAGAAGCAGAAGTTGCAGGCGGCGCTGAGGAAACGGCTTTCGGCTCGTCCGAATTCGAGAATCTCCTTCAAAAGGAGTTCCGGCCGAAATCGGATCAGGCCAAGACGGCCGTGGAACAGGCGGTAAAGACGCTCGCGTCCCAGGCGCTGGCCAACACCGCGCTGGTATCCGATGACGCTTTGCGCACGATCGAGAGCATCATCTCCGAGATCGACGCGAAACTGACCGAGCAGGTCAATCTTATCCTGCATCACCCCGATTTCCAGCAATTGGAAAGCGCGTGGCGGGGGCTGCACTATCTGATCAACAACACCGAGACCGACGAAATGCTGAAGGTGCGGGTGATGGACATCTCCAAAAAGGAGATGCACAAGACCCTGCGCAAGTTCAAGGGCACGGCCTGGGATCAGTCGCCGATCTTCAAGAAGGTCTACGAAGAGGAATTCGGCCAGTTCGGCGGCGAGCCCTACGGCACGCTCGTGGCGGATTACCATTTCGACCACAGCCCGCCGGATGTGGAGCTTCTGGGCGAGATGGCCAAGATCGCCGCTGCGGCACATGCGCCGCTGATCACCGGGGCCAACCCGACGCTGTTCCAGATGGACAGCTGGTCGGAACTGGCCAACCCCCGCGATCTGAGCAAGATTTTCCAGACGCCGGAATATGCCGCCTGGCGCAGCCTGCGCGAGAGCGAGGACAGCAAGTATGTGGGGCTGGCGATGCCCCGCTTCCTCGGCCGGCTGCCCTATGGTGCCAAGACCGACCCGGTAGAGGCTTTTGCCTTCGAGGAAGACACCGACGGGGCCGACAGCAGCAAATATGGCTGGGTCAACGCGGCCTACGGCATGGCGGTGAACATCAACCGATCGTTCAAGGAGTACGGGTGGTGTTCGCGTATCCGAGGGATCGAGTCGGGCGGGGCGGTTGCCAATCTGCCGTCGCACACCTTTCCCACCGATGATGGCGGGGTCGATCAGAAATGTCCCACGGAGATCGCCATTTCCGACCGACGCGAGGCGGAATTGGCCAAGAACGGGATGATGCCGCTGATCCACCGCAAGAACTCGGACATCGCCGCGTTCATCGGCGCGCAGTCGCTGCACAAACCGGCGGAATACGACGATGCCGATGCAACCGCCAACGCCAATCTGGCAGCGCGGCTTCCTTATCTTTTCGCGACATGCCGCTTTGCGCATTACCTCAAGTGCATCGTCCGCGACAAGGTCGGCTCCTATAAGAGCCGAGACGACATGCAGGCCTGGCTCCAGAACTGGATAGACCAGTATGTCGATCTGAATTCGGCCACGTCACCTGAAGAGGTGAAGGCACGTCAGCCGCTGGCGGCGGCTGAGGTGGTGGTCGAAGAGGTTGAGGGAAACCCGGGCTATTACACGTCCAAGTTCTTCCTTCGCCCGCATTACCAGCTTGAAGGATTGTCCGTATCCTTGCGGCTGGTCTCCAAATTGCCATCCGAGAAGGGCTGATTACCGGCCCCTCGAAACCCCAGCTAATGAAAGGAACATAGACAATGGCTTTTGACGCATTCTGCTACCTGCCGGGTTCGAACGTGAAGGGCGAGACCCAGGACGACGCGATGAAGAAGGAGGATGCCTTCGAGATCCTGAGCTTCGAGATCGGTGCCGAGAACAACATCAATATCGGCTCGATCTCATCGGGCGGCGGTGCCGGCAAGGCGACCTTCAAGGAGCTCACCCTGACCAAGAAGACCGACGGAGGCTCATGCGAGCTTTTCTCGAATCTTTGCCGGGGCACTCATTTCGATGACATGGTCATCGTTCTGCGCCGGTCCAGCGGCGGCGAAGCATCCGGTGAGACCTTCCTGAAATGGGAGTTCAAGCTTGTGATGGTTCAGGACATCAGCTGGTCGGGTAGCGACGGTGACGATGTCTGCGAAGAGACGGTCATTTTCCAGTATGGCGCGATGAAAGTGACCTATTTCAAGCAGGACGAAAAAGGCAAGCACAAGCAGGATTCGTCTGCCGAGTGGAGCCGCGTGCTCAACAAGGCCAACCTGGCTGTCAAGTAAGCCGGTCGCGCTGGCGATCCGTGATTGCGGCGGGCCCCGGCGGGGCCTGTCGCCGGATATGAATGCGATACGGGGGGACAGACGTGCAAGCCGAAGAGTTGCTGAGGGCCGGAGATCCGGACGCTGCCTTGACCGCCCTTCAGGGCGCGGTCCGGGCCGATGCGTCCAATGTGAAGCTTCGGATTTTTCTCTTCCAGCTTCTCTGTGTGCTGGGCGACTGGAAGCGCGCCATTGCCCAGTTGAAGATCTCGGCCGAGATGGATCCGACCGCGACACCCATGGCGCAGACCTATCGCGAGGCGATCATCTGTGAGGTTTACCGCGAAAAGGTCTTCGCCGGCGAAAAGGATCCGCTGATCTTCGGTGAGCCGCAGGAATGGACCGCGCTGATGGTCGATGCGCTGAAGGCGCAGGCGGCCGGGCAGGGCCAGCGTGCCGCCGAGGCGCGTGCGCGCGCCTTCGATGCGGCCCCCACGGTGTCGGGGCAGATAGATGGCGAGGCGTTCGAATGGATTGCCGATGCCGACATGCGCCTGGGTCCC
>SLDH01000017.1 GCA_007125415.1 Roseovarius sp. | reverse complement strand
GAGCCTATCGGCTGAGACCCGGATCCGCTACCGTGACAAGGCGGGCCAGCTTGTCGAGGTCGAGAATCTCAAGCCCAACGTACGCGCGCTGCGGGCCTTGCGCGGGGGCGAGATCGGCATGATCTTTCAGGAACCGATGGCCAGTTTCAGCCCAGTCTATACCATCGGCAACCAGATGATGGAGGCGATCCGCCTGCACAAGGGTCTGAAGGGGCGCGAGGCGCGCGAGCTGGCCATCGAGATGCTGGCCAAGGTGGGGCTGTCGAACCCCGCGGCTCGGGTTGATCAATATGCGTTCGAGCTTTCAGGCGGGATGCGCCAGCGTGCCGTGATCGCTATGGCGCTCTCGGCCAGCCCGCGCCTGCTGATCGCGGATGAACCCACCACGGCGCTGGATGTGACAATACAGGCGCAGGTTCTGGAACTCATGCGCGGGCTGCAGGCCGATCTGGGCATGAGCATGATCTTCATCACCCATGATCTGGGCGTGATTGCGCAGATCGCTCAGGATGTGGCGGTGATGTATCTGGGGACGATTGTCGAGCGCGGCCCGGTGCGCGATGTGCTCAAGGATCCCCAGCATCCCTACACACGCGGATTGCTGAAGGCGATCCCGTCACTCGACCGGCTGACGCGGCGGCTGCATCCAGTGCCCGGCGACATTCCCAGCCCTTCCGCGCGCCCCACGGGCTGTCCATTCCATACCCGCTGCACCGAGGCGCGCCCGGGGCTGTGCGACCGCACGGCACCTGCGCAGACCGTTTTCGGCAATGGCCGCATGGTGCGCTGCCATCTGGCCGAACCGGCACTGGCACAAAGCGCATGATGGAGGGCATGATGGAAACCCTGATCGAAGTGCGCAATCTGGAAGTGGGATTTCCGGTCACCAGGCGCAAGTTCCTGCGAACGAGCACCGAGATTCTGCGCGCGGTGGATGGCGTCAGTTTTGACATCAGGCGCGGCGAAACCGTGGGGCTGGTGGGCGAGAGCGGTTCGGGCAAGACGACTGTTGGCCGCGCCATCCTGCGCGCGATTGACCCGACGGGCGGCGAGGTGATCTATCACACCGCAGCGGGCGATGTGGACCTTGCCCATGCGGATGCCGAAACCCTGCAAAAGCTGCGCCCCAATCTGCAAATGGTCTTTCCCGAAGGCCGTGTAAACCTGCACAGCCTGTCTGGCGAGGCCCTGCGCAGTTTCCGCCCGCGCATGAGCCTTGTGTTTCAGGATCCTTATTCCAGCTTGAATCCGCGCATGACCGTCCGCGACATCATTGCCGAACCGCTGATCGCGGGCGGGTTGATGCGCGATCGCAAGGCGATAGATGCCCGGGTGCGCGATATCGCGGCGCGCTGCAAGCTGAACCTCGAACATCTGCGCCGCTTTCCGCATGCGTTCTCGGGCGGGCAGCGCCAGCGCATCTGCATCGCGCGCGCGCTCGTCTCGCGGCCTGATTTCGTGGTGTGCGACGAGTCCGTTTCGGCGCTGGATGTGTCGATCCAGGCTGAAATCGTCAACCTGCTCAAGGATCTGCAAGAGGAGATGGGTGTCGCATTCCTGTTCATCGCGCATGATCTGAGCGTGGTGGCGCAGATCAGTGACCGCGTGGCCGTGATGTATGTGGGCCAGTTCGTGGAGTACGCCCCTACCCGAAAGCTGTTCTTCACCCCGCGTCACCCTTACACGCATGCACTGCTCTCTGCCGTGCCGGTCGCTGACCCGGATATTCCCTATAACCCGGTCCGGCTGGACGGCGAGATCCCGAACCCGATGGATGCGCCCAGAGGGTGCCGCTTTCATACACGCTGCCCCCATGCGCGTGAGGCATGTCGCGCCGAGGCGCCCGCATGGCGCGAGATTGCGTCCGAGCATTTCGTGGCCTGTCATTTTGCCGAGGAATTTGATTTCTCGCGTCCGGAAAATCCAAACTGAGAAGGCTCCATGACGCAACCACTCCCTGCGCCCCGTCTGGGCGAACCCTATCTGCTGACCCCTGGTCCGCTGACCACCGCCTATGAGGTAAAAGCGGCCATGCTGCGCGATCATGGGTCGTGGGACAGTGATTTTCGCGCCATGACCGCCCGGATGCGGGCGGCACTTACCGCCATGCTGGGCGATCCTGAGTTTGGCTGCGTGCCGATGCAGGGGTCAGGGTCATTTGCGGTCGAGGCAATGCTCGGCAGCTTCATTCCGCGAGACGGCAAGGCGCTGGTTCTGGCAAATGGCGCCTATGGCCAGCGCGCGAGCGCCTGCCTGCGCGTTATGGGTCGCAGTGTCGAGCTTCTGGACAAAGGCGATTTCGCCCCTCCGCGCGGAGATGAGGTAAGCGCCATACTGGCGCGCGATCCGCAGATCACCCATGTGGTTGCCATCCATTGTGAAACTTCCAGCGGGATTCTGAACCCCTTGCCTGAGATTGCAGCGGCTGTGGCCCGTGCCGGGCGCCGGCTGCTGGTCGATGCCATGTCGTCCTTTGGCGGCGTGCCGTTTGATACCGTGTCCATACCCTGCGATGCTATCGTGTCATCGGCCAATAAATGCATCGAAGGCGTGCCGGGTTTGGGCTTTGTTCTGTCGCGGCGCGACGTATTGACAGCGGCGGCAGGCAATGCCCATTCGCTGGCGCTGGATGTGCATGCCCAGTGGGCCGAGATGGAACGCTCTGGCCAATGGCGCTACACGCCGCCCACGCATGTCGTTGCGGCCTTTCTGGAAGCGCTGCGGCTGCATGAGGCCGAAGGCGGTGTGGCGGGGCGTCATGCGCGCTACAGCGCCAATCGTGATTCACTGGTTGCGGGCATGCGCGATCTGGGCTTTGCGACGCTTCTGGCCGATGAATGGTTGTCCCCGATCATCACCACCTTTCACGCGCCCGCCGATCCGGCCTTTGCCTTTGCGCGTTTCTACGATGCGATGAAGGCGCGCGGTTTCATCATCTACCCGGGCAAGCTGACCCGCGTGGAAAGTTTCCGTATCGGCCATATCGGCCAGATGGATACAGATGTGATGGCGCGTGTCATCACGGCCGTGGCTGACAGTCTGGAAGACCTGGGCGTCACAAGCTGCGCCCCCAACCAACATTCCCTGACAGAAGGCAAACTCGCATGACACATTACAAGGCCGTCGTCTTTGACTGGGCAGGCACGGTGATCGACTTCGGCTCCTTCGCCCCGATGGGGGCATTTGTCGAAGCCTTCAAACGCTTTGGCATCGAGGCTACTGTTGCAGAGGCCCGCGCACCGATGGGCGCGCCCAAGCGCGACCATATCAAGGCCATGATCACGGCACCGCGCCTGTCGGCGGACTGGGCACGCGTGCATGGCGCGGCTCCCACCGAGGTCGATATCGACCGCATCTACGAGGTCTTTGTGCCCATGAACGAAGAGGTCGTGGCAAATTACGCAACCCTTGTGCCGGGTGCTGCAGAAATGGTAGCCGATCTGCGCGCGCGCGGGCTCAAGATCGGCTCGACCACGGGCTATACGCGCTCGATCATGGAGCGCGTGTTTCCGGTCGCAGCGGCGCAAGGCTACAGCCCAGACAATTGCGTCTGCGCCGATGACCTGCCCGAGGGCCGCCCCGGACCGCTTCAGATGTATCAGTGCTTCATCGACCTGCGTGTCTATCCGCCGCACAGCGTGATCAAGGTCGATGATACCGAGCCGGGCATTGCCGAAGGCGTTGCGGCGGGCTGCGTCACTGTGGGCGTGGCGCTTTCGGGCAATCATGTCGGCATGACGCCAGAGGCGCTGGAAGCCCTGAGCCCGGACGAACTGGACGCGCACCGCCGCCGCGCGACAGAAGCGCTGCGCGCCGCCGGCGCGGACCATGTCATTGACACAGTGGCAGGCTTGCCCGCGCTTATCGACAGTCTCGAACAGAAGGCAAGTGCATGATGCGTGATATTTTCTCATTGCCCGGGCGGTTCTGGCGCGGCAACCTGCATACACATTCCACACGCTCGGACGGGGTGCTGGAGCCTTCCGAAGTCTGCCGCCGCTACAAGGCCGAAGGATATGATTTCATTGCGCTGACCGATCATTTCGTGGGCCGCTACGGGTATCCGATTGTTGATACCACCCCTTTCCGCAGCGAGGGTTTCACCACGCTGCTGGGTGCCGAACTGCATTCCGGCGCAATGCAGAATGGCGAGTTGTGGCACATTCTGGCCGTCGGCCTGCCCGCCGATTTCGCACCCGCGAACGCGCCGGATTTCAAACCTGTCGCTGGACAGGAGACCGGACCACAGATCGCCGCGCGCGCACGTGCTGCGGGCGCATTTGTGGCAATCGCGCATCCGCAATGGTCTGGCATGACGCTCG
>SLDH01000179.1 GCA_007125415.1 Roseovarius sp. | reverse complement strand
TGTCACCGGTTTTGACATCATCTTCTTCTGGGTCGCCCGGATGATGATGATGCAATACGCGATTGTCGGGGAAAAGCCCTTCAAGGACGTCTACGTCCACGCGCTGGTGCGCGACGAGAAGGGCAAGAAGATGTCGAAATCCCTGGGCAATGTGCTCGATCCGCTGGAATTGATCGAGGAATATGGCGCGGATGCCGTCCGTTTCACCCTGACAGCCATGGCCGCCATGGGGCGGGACCTCAAGCTTAGCCCGCAACGCATTGCAGGGTATAGAAATTTTGGCACGAAGCTTTGCAACGCAGCACGCTTTGCCGAGATGAATGGCGCGGTAGGCCATGTGGGAAAGCGGCCCGAGCCCAAGGCCACGGTGAACCGCTGGATCATCGGCGAGACCGGCAGGGTAAGGGAGGCGGTGGATACCGCGCTTGCGAATTACCGCTTCAACGACGCCGCCGGCGCACTCTATGCCTTTGTGTGGGGCAAGGTCTGTGACTGGTATCTGGAGCTTTCCAAGCCGCTCCTGCTTGATGGTGATGAAGCGACCCGCGCCGAGACGCAGGCGACCATGGCCTGGGTCATCGACCAATGTCTCATCCTGCTGCACCCGATCATGCCTTTCATGACCGAGGAACTTTGGGGAACCCTCGGAAAACGCGATAAAATGCTCATTCATGCGGATTGGCCTGATTATGACAGCAGCCTTGTGGACCCGGCGGCCGACCGTGAGATGAATTGGGTCATCGACCTGATCGAGGCCATCCGTTCGGCACGCGCGCAAGTGCATGTGCCGGTCGGGCTCTACGTGCCGCTTATCGTCACCGATTGGGATGCACAGGCCCGCGCGGCCTGGGCCAGCAACGAGGTGATGATAAGGCGCCTTGCCAGGATCGGCGATCTCACCGAGGCAGATCGCCTGCCGAAAGGATGCATCACCGTGGCCGCCGAAGGGGCCAGCTTCGGCCTGCCCCTGGCCGACGTGATCGACGTGAACGCAGAGAAGGCGCGACTCGAGAAGACCCTCGGCAAGCTGGAGAAAGAGCTGGGCGGCCTGCGCGGCAGGCTCAGCAATCCGAAATTCGTGGAAAGCGCGCCCGAAGAGGTGGTGGCGGAAGCCCGCGAGAACCTCAGCCTGCGCGAAGAGGAAGAGGGCAAGCTGCGCGCAGCGCTCACCCGGCTGGCAGAGCTGGGCTGAACCCGCCTGTGGCCGCCACGCAGGCTGCTGACTTCTAGCTGGACGAAGGGCTCATACGCTCGAACCAGTCCAGATCGCGCACGGTGATCGTACCGGTCAGAATGATCGCGGCGATGATTGCCCAGAGCACGAAAGCAACACCGGTGGTGATCCACGCCTTCTTTCTCAGGTGATGTATCTCGGGAGAGCCGTGATGCGTGCCAGGCACGGTCGTTCCGGCCTCGCCCTGGGTCTTGATTCGGATCGGCAGCGCGACGAGGAAGGTCATGAACCACAGCACGAGATAGAGAACGAGGCCTGAAACCGGTCCCATCAGACCTGCTCCAACTCGACCAGGCAGCCGTTGAAATCCTTCGGATGCAAGAACAGCACCGGCTTGCCATGAGCGCCGATCTTCGGCTCGCCGCTGCCCAGTACACGCGCGCCCGTCGCCTTGAGATGATCCCGCGCGGCGAGAATATCATCGACCTCATAGCACACATGATGGATGCCGCCGGCCGGATTCTTTTCCAGAAAACCGTTGATCGGGCTATCCTCGCCCAAAGGATAGAGAAGCTCGATCTTCGTATTGGGCAATTCGATGAAAATCACCGTCACACCATGATCTGGCTCATCCTGGGGTGCGCCCACATTGGCACCGAGGGCGCTGCGATACTGCTCCGCCGCCGCCTCGAGGTCAGGCACGGCAATGGCAACGTGATTAAGGCGTCCGATCATGGCGGTCTCCCTTGCAAATCTCGCCCCGCCTTATGAGCCCTCGCGCTCGGCATGACAAGCGTCAGACCGCCGCACGCCACACATTAACCTCCCATTAGGCCTAAGAGCGCTACGCTGAGGGCCGACCCATGCAAGAGGAGAACTCAGATGGACGAGATTGCCCCCTTGGGACCAGGGCGGACACCCACCACGCGGCGACCGCTTCTGGGGATGACTGTGCTCGTGGTCGAAGACAGCCGTTATGCCAGTGAAGCCTTGCGCCTGATGTGCCTGCACAGCGGTGCGCGGATCAGGCGGGCCGATTGCCTGCGCGCGGCGCGCCGGCATTTGCAGGTCTATCGCCCCTCGGTGGTGATCGTCGATCTGGGGCTGCCCGATGGCTCGGGCCTCGATCTGATCGCTGAGTTGAGCCGCGCCGTGCCGCGCGTGGGCGCATTGATTGCCACCAGCGGTGAGTTGAACGCCGAGCAACCGGCCCTCGCCGCTGGGGCGGATGCCTTTCTAGGAAAACCGCTCGTTGCCCTGGGGAGTTTTCAGCACGCCATCCTTTCGGTTCTCCCGCCCGAACGCAGACCGGCAGAGCCCGCCCTGGTGAACACCGAGACCGTAAAGCCCGACACCCTGGCATATCGCGATGACATGCACCATGTGGCGGATTTGCTGGAGGAGCCTCATTCAGGACCGGTGCTCGATTACGTGGCCCAGTTTCTCGGCAGTGTCGCCGCAGCGGCCGAGGACGGTCAAATGCACGCCGCAGCGCAAGACCTGAGCCGTGCATTGCGCGCGAACCGGCCCTTCCCCCGGCCCGAGATCGCGCATCTTTTGTGCCTCGTGAAGGAACGGACGAGCGACCGTGTGGCCATTTAGCCCCAATCCAATGCAGGATCCGCGCTGACCCGCACCAAAGCCGTCAGATCGCTCAGGCTTTCCTTCTGCCGGCCATCCGCATCAAAATTCGAAGGGGCAAGCCAGACGTGATAAGCCTCCCTGAGCGCCGGCCAATCCTTGTCGATCGCGGCGAACCATGCGGTATCACGGTTGCGGCCCTTCACCACGGTGGCTTGCCGGAAAATGCCCTCGTAACTCAGCCCCAGCCGCTGGGCGGCACGGCGGGAGGGTCTGTTGAGCGCATCGCATTTCCATTCATACCGCCGATACCCGGCCTCGAACGCCCATTGCATCATCAGAAACATCGCCTCGGTCGCCGCACGGCTGCGCTGCAACTGCGGGGCAATGGCAATGAACCCCACCTCGATGGAGCCAGAGGCAGGCTTCATCCGCAGGAAGCTGGCAAAGCCGCCAGGATCTCCCGAAACGAGATCCGTGATCGCATAGAACAGCATGTCATCGCGCGCGGTGGCCTCGCACATCCAGCGGTGAAACTGTTCCGAGGATGCAAACGGGCCGACCGGCAGATAATCCCAGACCCAGTCATGCCCGTCAAACGCCGTGTAGAGCCGCGCCGCATGGCCATCGGCATCCAGCCGCTCGAGTTGCGCATAGCGCCCCTGCAACGCAACCCCATCTGGCAAAGGAGGCACCTGCCACCCCTCGACAATCGGACCGACGGGCCTTTGCTCCTGCATGTTTCCCACTCCAAGGCTTGCGGATGACAAAGCACGATTGGCCGGTCACTCCCTCGGGATCACCCTCAGGCCCAGTTCCATCAACTGATCGCTTGTCGGCTCGCCGGGGGCGTTCATCATCAGGTCTTCGGCGCGCTGGTTCATCGGGAACATGATCACCTCGCGGATGTTGCCGGTGCCCGCAAGCAGCATCACGATCCGGTCGATGCCGGCCGCACAACCGCCATGGGGGGGCGCGCCATATTGAAAGGCGCTGACCATCCCGCCGAAACGCTTGTGCACCTCTGCCTCGTCATAGCCAGCCAGCCCAAACGCCCTGATCATGACATCGAGCTTGTGGTTGCGGATGGCGCCCGAGACAAGCTCGTAGCCATTGCAACTCAGATCATACTGGTAGCCCAGCACCTCGAGCGGATCCCCGTCGAGCGCGGCAAGGCCGCCCTGTGGCATGGAAAACGGATTGTGGCTGAAATCCACCCTGCCCGTTTCGGGATCCTTCTCATACATCGGGAAATCCACGATCCAGGCGAAGGCATAGCGCTCCTGATCCGTGAGGCCCAGCTCCTCGCCGATCACGTTGCGCGCGCGCCCCGCCACCGCCTCGAAACCGGCAGGCTTGCCCCCGAGGAAGAAGGCCGCATCGCCTACGCCGAGGTCAAGCTGGGTGCGGATCGCCTCTGTGCGCTCGGGGCCGATGTACTTGGCAAGGGGGCCTGCGGCTTCCGGATCACCTTGTCCGGGAAAGTAAGCGGTTATCAGACGCTTTGCCTCGGCAGCGTCTAGCGAATCTCCAGTGCCAATCAGTGGAATGATTCTTTTGATACCTGCTGCCTCATCGTCACTGAC
>SLDH01000156.1 GCA_007125415.1 Roseovarius sp. | reverse complement strand
CTCGCGCACCTTCCAGTTTATGAATTCCTCGATATCCGGATGATCGGCGTCACAGATCACCATCTTGGCCGCGCGCCGCGTGGTGCCGCCCGATTTGATCGCCCCCGCTGCACGATCGCCAATTTTGAGAAAGCCCATCAATCCGCTGGATTTGCCGCCACCCGAAAGCGGCTCATTGGCCGCGCGCAGCGACGAGAAGTTCGTGCCGGTGCCCGAGCCATATTTGAAGAGCCGCGCCTCACGTACCCAGAGATCCATGATGCCGCCATCGCCGACCAGATCATCCGCCACCGACTGGATGAAGCAGGCATGCGGCTGCGGATGCTCATAGGCCGAGGTCGAGCGGGTCAACTTCTCGGTCTGGTAATCCACATAGTAGTGCCCCTGCCCCGGGCCATCGATGCCATAGGCCCAGTGCAGCCCGGTGTTGAACCATTGCGGGCTGTTGGGCGCGGCCATCTGCCGGGCGAGCATGTAGCGCATCTCGTCGAAATAGGCGCGGGCGTCCTCCTCGGTGGTGAAATAGCCACCCTTCCATCCCCAATAGGCCCAGGCCCCGGCAAGCCTGTCGAACACCTGCTTGGCCGAGGTCTCGCCGCCGCGCGCCACGCTCTTGCCATCGGCAACCGAACGCCAGAGAAACTCAGGGACACCTTCTTCCGGTACGCGCTTGAGCCTGGCGGGCACACCGGCCTTGCGGAAATACTTCTGCGCAATCACGTCCGAGGCGACCTGGCTCCAGCTGCGCGGCACCTCGACCTCGTCGAGCCGGAAAACGACCGTGCCATCCGGGTTGCGTATCTCGGAGCTTGTCGTAACAAACTCCAGTGCCGCATATGCATCCTGTCCTGCCTCGGTGAATCTTCTTTCGATTTTCATCTCACTGGCGCCTCTTGCCGATTTGTTTCATCCAAGCCCCGTTGGCGCCTTGCGCCATACGCTCTATCCTCGCCTGCAATGGCTCTTGCGAGCCACGCGTCGGACCGCGCCCGGAGAAGCGGTTTGTCCGGCGGTTTCGCGCTTTTACGGGGTCATCCCTCTGAGCGACCGGCCGCCACTATATGTTGTGGCTTCGCTTGTCGCTCACACAACTTGGCGTATTTGCCCATAGATGGTCAACGGATTTTTTAGAGAAATGTGAACAAAAAGTTATTGACCCGAAAACTCCTCAGGTCCGCGCCGGTGGCCCGCGATTCACCCCCGGACAGGCAATGACGATCTGGCCGCCCGCTGATCGCCCGAACGTCCCTTGAGAATGATGGCTAGGTCTTTCTAATCCGGTTGATTATCTGCCGCAGCACTCATGCGGTGCCGCCGCCTGCGGCATAACCTTCCACCACTGATCAAGAGCGGGCTACTAAGGTTGATGCAACACGACGCCCCCCCAAAGTGGCCGCGGCGACGCAAAAGGCTGCGAGTATATCAGGAAGTGTTCTCGGCGTATTGTGCCTGTCGGGTCACACCATGAATGCACGGGAGACGATGGTCGGGGCGGCAGGATTCGAACCTACGACCCCCTGTACCCAAAACAGGTGCGCTACCAGACTGCGCCACGCCCCGGACCATGGCTGTGCATACGCATGATTCGCGCGATTGAAAAGGCCGAAAGCGCCGGTCTCTCAGCAGGGCCAGGCGGCGGTTTCGTCGGGGAAAGCCGGGTGGCGCATTTCGCTGCCCAAATCGATTCCCATCTGCGCGCTCACCCCCCCATTCACTTCGAGCACGGCGCGCGTGTCCCGCGGTCCGATCACCGGGCGCTCGTCATGAGGTTGAGCATCTTCATGGATAAAGGTCACCGTGCCCGTGTCATCCAGAAAGATCATATCAAGCGGAATGAGCGTGTTCTTCATCCAGAACCCCACTTGCTGCGCATGGGGGTAGACAAAGAGCATTCCTGCAGATCTCGGCAGGCTTTCGCGATGCATCAGTCCTTGCGCGCGGCTCTCATCATCATCCGCAAGCTCCACGGAAAACCGCACCTCGCCCCAGTCGCCCCGCAGGTAGACCGCATCCGTCGCACATTCGGCCGCGCTTGCCGGTGCTACCAGAACCGGGACCGCCAGGAGCAGCCAGAGGATCAGTCCGAGTCTTTGATAGCACGTTCCCATCCGCAGACCTCCGTTGCCATGCGGCCACGTTTACCGTCTATCGTCCGGATCGCCAAGGCCTCACCCGGTTGCAGATCCGCCAGCCCCGAACGCCGCAGGACCTCGATATGCACAAAGACATCCACGTCACTGCCGAAAGTATTGGCGAAACCGAACCCCTTGCCCTTGTCGAACCACTTGACCCGCGCAGGTTCCAGCGGTGCAGACCGGATCGCCTCCGGGTCGAGGTCAGCGAAATCCGAAAGCCCGGACTCGAGCACATTCTCCGAGGGACGAATGACATGGACCGCGACAGCCTGAATGCCGCGATCCGTATTCTGGACATCAAGCTCTATTTCGGCATCATCGGCGACCGAACTCTGGCCGAAATTGCGCAGCACATTGGCATGCAGCAGAATATCGGGGCCGCCCCCATCCGCGACCACGAAACCGAATCCCTTTACCGGGTCGAACCACTTGACACGGCCCTTCACCCTGCGTGCGTCGTCTGAATCTTCCGTCACTTCTGTCCTACCATCGGGTTTCACGCCCCGCGCCCGTTCGGCCATTGATGCGCGCTCACCCTATCGCATGCAAGGGGTAAAATCATATAACATTCAAACGTTTGCATCTTACGTAACGCGAATGTCACGGGCTCAGACGAGTAATTTTCCACGGCAAATCAGGCGCTTCACGACGCCAGACAAACCTGTCGTGCAATCGGAACGCCCCATCCGCCCAGAACTCGATTTCCGAAGGTGTGATCCGAAAGCCACCCCAGAAAGGCGGTCTCGGCGGATTCGCGCCATGTCTCGCGCTCACTTTCGCGACCTCCGCCATCAGCGCACCGCGCGATGCAAGCGGCTGCGACTGGCGCGACGCCCAGGCGCCAAGGCGCGATTTGAGTGACCGGGAAGCGTAATAGACATCCGCCACGTCATCCGCCACCCGCGCGATCTCGCCGCGCACCCGCACCTGACGGCGCAAAGACTTCCAGTGCATCACGAAAGCGGCCTTGCCCGCAGCAGCGAGTTCCTTCCCCTTGGCAGAGTCGAAATTGGTGTAGAAGACAAAGCCATCATCCTCCACGTCCTTGAGCAGCACCATGCGCACATTGGGCATGCCAGCGGCGTCCACGGTGGACAGCGCGATCGCGTTCGGATCATTGGGCTCACTCGCTTCAGCCTCCGACAGCCAGCGCCGCGTGAGGGCGAAGGGGTCATCCCCGGCAAAGATACCGCTTCGGTCAGTCATTCGGTGTCGCAATCCCCAGCGTGGTCTGACTCTTGGATACAAGCAGACCGGTCCCTTATTTGTGTAGCGCCGGGTTTCGAGATTGCCAATGGCTTGTCATGTATTTCTCACAAAGCCTTGATGGCATACAACCGATCCCCTAAAGGGTTAGGGATCGAAGCAGGGGCAAGATCGTTCATGTCTAATCAACTCATGGCAGGCAAACGCGGGCTGATCATGGGGCTTGCGAATGACAAGTCCATCGCATGGGGTATCGCGAAATCATGTGCAGATGCCGGTGCGGAGCTTGCTTTCAGCTATATGGGGGATGCCTTCAAGAAGCGCGTGCTGCCGCTTGCGGAGCAACTTGGCGTGGAGCTCTTGATCGACTGTGACGTGGGCAATCCGGCCTCGGTCGAGGCGGCCTTCTCGGAGATCGAGGCGAAATGGGGCAAGCTCGACTTTCTGGTCCATGCAATAGGCTTTTCCGACAAGAACGAGTTGCGGGGCCGCTACATAGACACGAGCCGCGAGAATTTCGCGATGACGATGGACATTTCGGTCTATTCCTTCACCGCCGTCGCACACCGTGCCGAAAAGCTCATGACCGACGGCGGCGCGATGCTCACGCTCACCTATTACGGGGCCGAGCAGGTGATGCCCCATTACAATGTCATGGGTGTGGCCAAGGCGGCACTGGAAGCAAGCGTGAAATATCTCGCCGAAGACCTTGGCAAGGACGGCATCCGCGTGAACGCCATCTCCGCCGGACCGATCCGGACTCTCGCCGCCTCCGGTATCGGGGATTTTCGCTATATCCTCAAATGGAACGAGCTGAATTCGCCCCTTCGTCGGAATGTGACCATCGAGGATGTGGGCAAATCCGCGCTCTACCTGCTGTCGGATCTGGGCAGTGGCGTGACAGGCGAAAATCTGCATGTGGATGCCGGCTATCACATCGTCGGCATGAAGGCGGTCGATGCACCCGATATCGCCACCGTCACGGCCGCGCCCTCGGCCAGTCGGGGGGACTGACCGATG